>JAFUUG010000418.1 GCA_017483905.1 Bacillota bacterium | reverse complement strand
TTTGAATGACTTGCTATCACTTTGTCCGCTCTTTGGCACACATCATAAGCCCCGTATTCATTAAGATGCGATATATCAGTAATTATTCCGCATCTGTTCATTTCTTCCACACAATCGTTACCGAATTTTTTTAGTCCCTTTTTTATTTCCGTTGCCGCACCGTACCCAAGTTCATTTTCATAATTCCAGCATATCGTCATTATCCTTACGCCGTTTTCATAAAGCCTTGCTATATTCTCTATATTTCCCTCAAGTATCTCACAGCCCTCTATGCTTAATATTCCACCGACTTTCCGGCATTTTTCAAGCATATCCGCATTATATATCATATCAAATATGTCGCTGTTTTCCTCTGCCTGCTTTTTAAGAGATCCTATCGCACGCAAGGCATTTTCATACAGTTCCTCATATTTTTCCTTATCGTACCATACCGCAAATACCTGAACAGCCTTTTCAAATCCCGCAAGTCTTTCAAGATCATTATGCAAAATATTTCTTCTTAATTTTTCCCCTTTACTTATAGCCGTTGTTATCGTATCACAATGTGCATCAAAAAATTTAAACATAAAAACCTCTCTTTTCAAAATATTTAGGAATAAAATTTTATATTCTGTCAATACTACTATCATGGAGGTGATAATAATGGATTCTGTAAACACATCTATCAAATGTCGTGTGTCATCATGTAAGCATCACGACAAAAACGAATACTGTCAGTTAAATGACATAACAGTCGGAGGCAGCAGCAACGCAAAAGAATGTGACGATACTCAGTGCAAAAGCTTTGAATGTGACAGCTGTCTTTGATGTATTACAGCAAGCGGACTGCTTTCCCCCTGCGGTCCGTTTTATTCTTCCATAACAGGTTCCTGCACTTCTTCCGCAATAACGGGTGCTTCTTCTACAGGAGCCTCCCGTTTTTTCGTGCCAATCTTTATTTCCGCCTCCACAGGCATATAATAGCTCGTATTTACTTCGACCTTTTCGACCTCTTTTCCGTTTTCGTATACCAATTTATATAACTTATATCTGTATCCTTCCTGCGCACCGCTTACGGCAACTTTCTCATCTTCATACATAGTATTGTCATAAGTCACCTTATCTTCGCCCGGCTCGATAGTTTCTATAAGAGAATTTTCGAATTTAAGTGTTCTTGATGGATCATGTATTTCTTTTCCGTATAAATTACATATAACTTTGCTCGATGTCATCACGCATTCAATATATATCGGTGTATCAGTATCATTTTTAAATTTAAAATCTATGTAATCCCCCGCTAACGTTGCATCATAGGCATAGTCGGCATATCCGACTTTAAGCGAATGATTCTGTCTTTCCACTACTTCAAGTTCCGCATATAATACCGCATTGTATAAGGTCGTTGATACTTGGCATACCCCACCGCCGTAATCATCGACTATTTTTCCGCTTACGATAGTCGCAGCCTTTGCATATCCGTTTTCCGCCGTACTTTCCCCGAAACATTCATTCGTAGAAAATACTTCTCCCGGATAAACTACCGTCTGATTTAATTTTTTGCTTGCCGTCGTCATATTTATTACTCTCGGTTCAGAGGCACCTCCGTAATAGGAGGTGTCATAAGAACCTATAAGATCGTTCATTCCCGTAAGTTCATCCGATGAATGTTCGGGTTCGATCTCTTTTATAGTTGCATAAATGTCGGCTTCCGTTTTTGTTTCAAGTATTTGACATATGGAATCGGCTGTTTTGTCAATATCTATCATTATGCCGTTTTCGCCGTTTTCAATACTGTATCCGCCGTTTACCTGTCTTTTTGCCGAAGGATTCTTTGCAGGCTCATATATCTCGCTTTCAAGACCCTTTATAGCTTCTTTCACTTTTTCCTTGTCGCATACAAAATCAACACTGTGATATTCGCCGTATTCAACAAGTTCTTCAAACATATCATATCTCTTCTGCACGCTGCCCTCTCTTGCATACTCATAAGCATATTCGACAGCCCCGTCGATATCATATCCCGCTCCAAGCTCCTTGAATGTAAAAGGATATTCTTTGTTTTCATATAATATCGTTATCACCTTGTTGTCAAGATTTTTTGACAGTTTGTTTTCAAGCAGCTCTTTAGCCTGTTCTTTAGTCAATCCACCCACATTGATATTTTCAAGATATATGTTATTATATATCGTTTCAATATTCAGTATGTCTTTTTTTTCATTGTAATCGTTATAGTAAAGAGCTGCGCTTATAGCCGCAACTATTGCTATAAGCAATACACCGAGTACAACTACTCTCGATACTATCACCTTCCTCTTCTTTACTTTTCTCTTGTTTCCTCTTTGCCTTATTTCCGATATTCTCACATTTGAAGAAGTTTTCTGTTCATTGATTTTTGTTCTCTGATTTGCAGCTTCCTTTTTCGGAGAACTTTCCATATAATTATCATCTTTAAGGCTTGTTCTGTTGTTTCCGGCAGTCCTGCCTCGTGCCATCGGTTATTCCCTCCGTTATTTTATTATCTCATCTTTTGATATTATCCAGCTTACATTGTCTTTATCGGCAGTCACTTTATGCGTTCTGTAGAAATGTATCTCCTTATCGCCCTTTACACCTTTCCACACTTCCTTTACCACAGCATAATAATGATTTTCATTCATGCTTTCGCATAATATCTGTGCATCATAGAACGGTTTTTGTGAAAGTCCCGTTTCGGGTGTATAGTTTTCCATAAGCGCTTCATCTTCTATTATATTTTTACGCATATTCGGAATAGTATCGGCACTCTTTCCCCCCGATTTATATTCAAGTCTGCCTTCAAAAGCATTTTCAATACAGTTTCTTGCAAGATCAAAATTCATATCAGCCTTATATTGTCCGTTTCCGAGATTTACAGATGCCTTGAAGTCCTCCATGCCTACCAGTACGGAATTTATCCTCACGAATATCTTGTTATCACCGGTATTATACATAAAGTTTCTTGCATTCTCGTTAATATCAAATACAATATCCGTTCCTCTTTTATCGCTTTGGCATACGCCTTTTATCACGACCTCCATTCCGCTCGGCGTTACAGCCACAAGCTCCGCATCAGCCTGAACTTCTACCCTGTTGGCATTTTCGTCTTTTTCATCATACGGTATATTCACATCTTCTCCATGCAGAACAAGAACATATCTGTCATTGAAAGCCCCCAATCCTTCAAATACTATACGACTGTTTCCCTTTATTATCTTTTTATCCGAAATATCCTCTGAAGAAATATCCTCATTTACCGAATATTTCTTAAAAAGATCGCTGAATATAAATGTCACCTTTGAATTAAGATTGTTTATAGACTCAAAATCCATTCGTGCCATCATAAATCCGTCCTGCGGAAAACTATACAATACAGGCTCTTTTCTGAGTTTCTGTATCTTTCTTGATCCTTCTTCCATCTGAATATATTCCGAGCCTTTTCCGTGTTCTATCGTATATTCGGAATTTTGAGGATAATTTATCGTATATTCAAGTTTAGTGGAAGCACTTGAAAATACCGCACTTGTTATATCTATATCGACCTCATCATCTTCTCTGTCCGCAAGGAGATTCGTAACATATTTTACGGGAGTACTGGTGAATCTATTTTCAAGTAAAAATTCAAAATCGACTTTTTCGCCCGTTTCTATCTTCTCAAATTCAAGATATAGTTTTCTTGCCATGTGAGATACAGGGTCAAATCTGAGTGCAGTCGTACCGGTAGTCTTATCGGCACTTTGCGTGGTATACAGCAGTGTCATATCCATTGCATACTCCGTTCCTCTGTCATCTTTTAATGTTATATTGTAATCATCCGGATTAAAATATACATCAAAATAAAATACACTCGTTGTCGAATCAAATAAAATCCTTGATAATTTCAACTTCATTCCGTCAAATTCTTTCATTTCCGATACATATATGCTGCTTGCCTTATTTGATGTATATGCAGGAAGTTTGAGAGATGTTTCCTTTTTCTCCGTTTTTTCTTTTTTAACGACCGTCGGCTGCTGTATACTGCTGTAATGCCCTATCAGTATAAAAAGGAATCCGCAGCTCATCATCATTATCACTATCAGAAAAACAACTATTATGTAAAATAACGTATAGTTTTTCTCGGGTTCTTCTTCTCCCTCTTCTTTCCCTAACGGCTCCCCCATTTCATCGAATAATTCAAGTGTTTCCTCGCTGTCGGGATTTTCTTTCCTCATGGTATCGTATACGGAAACATTTTCAATGAAATCATAATCCTTTTCTTCGACCTCTGTTTCGGCATCCTGTTTCATCAGCTCTTCGAGTGCAGCATCTATGTTTTCGTCGTTTTGTGCCGCAGCCATATGTTCAAGTTCCTGTGCCAGACTCTCCTCAACTTTTATCTGCTCTCCCTGCTTCATCACTTCTTCAAGCTGCTGTGGATTTTCCTCTTCGCTAAATACCTCCAGCCCGACACCCGGAGCCGCTGCTTCCGAAATATTTTCCGTATTCGTTTCCTTGGCTTCGCCTTTTCCTTTTTTCGAGAATAACCCCTTTATTTTATCAAATAACATCGCCATCCCTGCTTCCGTTTATGATTATGGAAATATCGTTTCCTTAACTCTTTCTCTTTTTCTTATTTGATATAAGAATACTGCTCGTGCTTGATCTTTTCACTTCTTCAGATACATTATTCTTTTGTGCTGTACTTTCATCACGCTTTTGGACATCACCTGTTTTTTCGCTGTCATTTTCTTTTCCGACAGTACTCTTTTCATTATACTCCATATTTTCCGATTTTTCAAATTCTTTATTGAATTTTTTCGGTGTTTTTATTTTGATATTGAATCTTCTCATTGCAATATCGCCTAAAAACAGCAGAACAGCAAGCCAAAGCAATAAATTCGTAAGTTCGTATTTTTTTATTACCTCATTTTTTATCTCATAGAAAACTTCTTCGGGAGAATTTAATACTTTTCCGCCTGTTCTGTATGATATATTTTTAAGCAGAGTAGGGTTTCCCTTCAGATAATTAATATCATATTCCTTTGAGTAAGGTATATTTATTCCGCTTGATACAATGTTTACTTCATCGCCGTATTTTATCTCGGCATTGAACATATATATCCCCTGTTCCTCTGCTTTGCTTACAGCTTCGTATTTGCTCGGTGAAACAGGTGTAAAATTCAGTTCCTCTTCAAATTCATCTCCGAAAAGTCTGCATTTTATTGAATCTATCCCCTCATAATTATCCGTTTCAAATATTATCTTCGTTCCCTCTTTGGTGCTTTCTATATTGATATTATAGTTGTTTCCCGTCTGTTTCTTTATCATCGAAGAAATAAGGTTTCTGAATATCCTTGTTCCGCTCTCTTGTGCAAACCAATCACCGCACCATTTTTCGACATCGCTTGTCCATACCGTACTTTTTCCGAGTCCGTACTGCCACGATGCCGCCACAGGTTCATCATTGTCCGCTTTCAGTATGACATCTGCCCTGTCTTTGGCGGTAGTGGATATATAACCGCCAAGCGGAGGCATACCTTCCGCCCCCGAAAGTACAGCGCTTGCTCCCGCACTCTTAGGATAAAATTCTTCATCATTTATATAATTTCTTCCCGCAATAGCCGTTTCTTTTGCAAAAATTTTAGGTAAGTCCGTAAATTCATCGGAAAAATAATATCTCCCGTTTCCCTTTACCGCAAGTTCTTTAAGCAGAGCCTTGTCGGAGTCGCTTCCCACAGCCACCGTTGAAAGTGTCACACCGCTCAGATTCATCTTCGTTATAAGTGCATCATATCCCGGCGATGAGTCCTGTCCGTCTGTCAGCAATATAATGTGCTTTAATTTCGTATCCTGATTTATTATATTGTCATATGCCGTCTGCAACGCAGGCAAAATACTTGTTCCGCCGCTGCTTTGTATCTGTGCTACGCTGTTTTTCATATCTTCTTTATTCTTATCGACCTTCTGCGGCTCAACTACCCAGTAATTCTCATCATCAAATGCAAGCACCCCGACTATATCCTTTTCATTTACGGTATCTATACTTCTTATTATGGACTCTTTCGCAAGATCCATTTTGTTTCCCGACATACTCCCCGAATGGTCTATTACCATTATCATTGCCATATTCGGAAGTTCTTCCTCATCTTTGAGTTCCATTTTTACAGGCAGTATATCTTCAAGCACCGTATCCTTGTATCCTCCGGGAGCAAAAGCGTTTTCCCCACCTGTCACAAGCAGCCCGCCGCCTGTATTCTTGACATATCCGTCAAGCATTTCCGTAAACTCCTTATCCATATCCTCATAAGCACAGTCCGCAATTATAACCTCGTCATATCCGCTAAGCTGTGCCGCATCGTTCGGAGTATCATAGCATTCGCATCTCTTTATCCTTACATTCGCATTTTCAAGCAGTCTGTGTATTTCTTCGCCGCTTCCGTTTTTCTTCACCAGCAGGATATTCGGCACATCGTCAATATAAGCATACGCAAATATCTTGTTGTTTTCCTTATATGTATCTTCTTTCGGCTCGACAGTCGCTTTATATTTTATTCCCTTTGCATCATCATTCGCCTTATCCGACACAACAAATCTGTTTATACCTTTTTCGGCAGTAACATCTTTTTCAAATATCACTTCGTCATTTTTATATATCTTTAATCGGCAGTCGGTTTTTTCAAGGCTTTCAATTACCGCCTCTATCTCGTAATTACTGTTTTTATTGATATATTTCGGAACATTTAATGCACTTATCTGAACTTCCTTTTGGATACCGTTATTTATCATGTAAGTATCGGCAATTATCCCCTGTTCCTTTATTATTTCAGCCATTTTTATACTTTCGCCGATATTTTCCTCACCGTCTGAAATTATGACCATTCTCTTTTTGTCATTATTTTTAAATAATGAACTTCCTACTTTCATTCCCTCCGATATATCGGTAAAATTACCGTCTACCCATGAATCAAATGAAACATTTTTCATTTCGGAGTCAAAACTGCTTTCAACAGAAGCATTTTTTCCGAAACTCATCACCGCTGTAATATCCTTTTTCCCCTTGTGTTCGAGAGCCGAATCAATAAATTCCTCCGCAAGATGAATGTTATTTTCCATACTCTTTGATGTATCTACCATAAAAAGCGTGTCTGTCCTGTCGCTTGTCATATCTATCTGAAGTCCGCTCAGAGCAAGTATTATCATTGTCACAAGCACACATCTTACCGCCGTATATAATTTTTTACCCTTTTTTCTTCCCATCAGTATTACCGCCGCAATAGCTATCGGCAGCAATATCAGCAGATAAGGACGTATAAAATCAAATATCATATCATACACCTACCAAAAAATCATACATAAAAGAAAATCAAAAATATCCTGTCGGTATCTTAGGTATACCAACAACGCAGGTAACTGTACCCATAAAGAATATTATCGGCATAAACACAACATTAACAGCACTAAATGATACATTCTGCCATATTTATACCGCCTTTTTAAACGCACTGTTTTTTAAGAATCTGTAAATATAAAAAGCAAAACAGCCTACCGCAAACACAATACCGCATGGATAAGCTATTGAAGCGGAAATTCTAAAGCCCTCATCTGCCATAAGTATATATGTTACGCTGACAGCAGACATGAAGCTTGCAGGTATCGCCGTCACAAACGAATACACTTTATTTTTTTTCAGAAGATATGCCGTTGCCACCCAAAGTGACATCATAGCAATAGTTTGATTGCTCCACGAAACATATCTCCACAATACATCAAAATCAAGCTGCGTGATAAATACGCCGATAATAAGCAACGGAACGGTTATTTTAAGACGGTTTTTCACACTCTTTTGTTCAAGTCCTATCCATTCTGCAATGATCAGTCTTATGCTTCTGAATGCCGTATCTCCCGAAGTTATCGGGCAGATTATAACGCCTGCTATAGCCAACAGACCGCCAACCTTACCCAGCAGACCTGTTGATATTTCGTAAACAACGCCCGCTTGCCCAAAATTTTCAAGTGCCTCGCTAAGACCGCTTGTTGTACCGTAATATGCAATTCCGACAGATGCCCATATAAGTGCGATAACGCTTTCTGTCAACATAGCACCATAGAATACGACCCTGCCCGCTTTTTCGCTTGTTATACATTTTGCTATCATTGGCGACTGTGTTGCATGAAAACCCGATACAGCACCGCAGGCTATTGTAACAAACATAAACGGAAAGGCGGGAACACCTTCCGGATCTAGATTTTTTAACTGCATTTCGGGTAAAGAACGATCTGGCATAAATATGATTCCACAGATAATACCAACAGCCATTAAAATAAGTGCAATTCCGAAAATCGGGTAAAGTCTGCCGATTATTTTATCTATTGGCAAAAGTGTTGCAAGCACATAGTAGATAAGTATGACCGCCGTCCAAAAGTTTGTTCCCAATATTTCGGGTGTAAGTATCGAAAGCAGCGCAGCAGGGCTTGTTACAAGCACGGTGCCTGCAAGAATAAGCAGTATTAATGTAAACACACGCACTATGTATTTTGCGGTATTACCGAGATATACTCCCGAAAGTTCGGCAACAGATTGTCCGCTGTGCCTTTCGGATATCATGCCTGACATATAATCATGTACAGCGCCGCCAAGCACCGAACCAAAGATTATCCACAAAAATGCTATTGGACCGAAAACTGCGCCCATCAGTGCGCCGAATATAGGACCGGGTCCCGCAATATTTAAAAGCTGTATAAGAAATGCCTTCCAAGTTTTCATCGGTACGCAGTCAACACCGTCGTTTATCTCTATTGCAGGTGTTGTTCTCTCATCGGGTGCAAATATTTTTTCAACAAACCCACCGTAGAATATATAACCAACTATTAAAAAAGCTATACAGCAAATAAATGTAATCATATTAATGTCTCCTTTTCTGTATGTATATTATACTAATGAACTGTAAGCAAATAATCTTTTATTTTGACGTGCCTAAATTTCCACATACTGCGTTGTCGTCAATCACCATAGCCAACGCTACGGCTCATTCCTCCACCTTGTCTGTGAAAATTTATTCTACACCAAAATTTAAAAGTAATTTATTTACAGTTCCTAAACGTCGTTAATAAATGCCGTTTAGTATAATCCCCTCTGATGGATTCCCACGACTGCATATAAGGTATTTAGTCACTTTGCGGCACGCAGTCGGCGCACTTGATAACTGAAAATATTTTCCGTTATCAAGTATAGGGTATCTCTAAAAATTAGGGTAAAGCCAAACGCAGATAGAATTTTCGAGAGCAACGAAAAACGACGAAGGCATAGCAGAAAAGCTATGTTGAGGAGACTTGAGGAAGCTATCGGAAATTATAGCAAGTTTGGTAAAATCATAATTTTTAGATGTGCCCTATACCAATTTTCATCTTTTAACGACGTTTGGTATACCCTGCATAATTATAAGCCCACCATTCAGCAAATACCATAACAAGCAGAATTATCATAAGATATATCTGAAATTCGATATTACTGTCTATCTCATTTAATATCCTTTCGCTTTCTCCGCTCTGAATATTACTCCTCTTCAAATCGGAATTAAGCAGATTATTAGTATTTACCGCAAATTTCGATATTTTCTCTCCCTCGGGTGTTTTCTCGCTTACGCAGTATATCCCCGTTTCTCTTGTATCGCTTAAATATCCGTCGGAAATATTTATCACTTTTGCACTCGGAGTTATGATCTTCACCTCTGTGCTGTCCGCCGCCGAATTTATTTGTGTACCCTCATTGGCATAAACCTCGCCGCTTACTATATCCTGTGGCAGGCACATGGATATTATCTCATACATCATTATCGGAAACTCCTTTTTAAGCGGCAGATCCGTATTATGTAAGTCAAATCCGAATATAACAGCTTTCTTATTTCCTATGTTTCCCTCTACCGCAAGACTTGTTTGTGCAGAAGATAAAATGTCATGTGCCCAATCGGGAGTTTCTATCTTTCTGCTTTTGCTTATGTCAAATCTCAGATTTTCCATAGTCTTTCCAACGGCCTTTACATCGCTTATTTCTACTTCATCACCGCATTTGATAAGTGAATTTTCGGGATTTGGGTCAAAAATTATGATATGTCCGTCTTTCGGCAGTTCATCGGGAACAGCCCCGTCAAAAATATAAAGGTCATACCCGGAGAGTTTTTCTTTTTCCTCTCCTTTATACAGCTTTATGTTAGGAAGTATTTTTACAGCACTTTCAAGGAAAATATTCCCCTCGCTGTATAAATACACTTTTTTTTCTTCTTCCGTTTTAAGTACACCATATCTCACATTATCCTCTTCAAGGCAATCCTCGTCGATACTTGCCATCAGTTCTTCCGTATCTCCGTCTATATGAGAAAAAAGCGAAGCCTTTTCTTCATCGGGTTCAAGCACAAGTTCTCTCGAATCGGTAACACGACCGTCTTCATACAGATAAAGTGTCTTTTTCACTTTCACATTTCCGAAATTCTTTACCCTGACCATGACCGCCGCACCGTTATCATTCATTTCGCTCGTCATAGACATAACTGCACAGTTATTCTCGCTCTCGCCTATATTAATGACATTTATCCCCTCTTTTTCGTATTCCTTGTCCGTAAAGAGATATATCGTGGCATTTTCTTCTTTCGAGATCATTTCGGCAGTCTGTATCGCTGCTTTTATATTTGCCACACCGTTTCCCGCCTGTATTTGCACAAGTTTATCGAGTATGATATTCTTTTCATTCTCGCCGTTTGTTATTATTTCCGCCTCATTTTCAGCTTTTATCAATGTAATGCGGCTGTTGGGATCACCACTTTCTATCATATTTTTTACTACAGCCCTTGCGCTTTCAAATCGGCTCACTTCTCCGTCATAGGCTTTCATACTCATTGATGTATCTATTATTATTATCATGTTTTCAATTTTTTCGCTTCTTGCTATATAAGGTCTTGCAAGGGAAAAAACAATAATAATAGCCGTAATTATCTGCAATATCATCAGCAGATTTTTTTTAAGTTTTTGAAAAGCCTTTTCTGACTTTGTGTCATTTGTTGCCATTCTCCATAGCATTATACTTCCTACCACTTTTTCCTGATTTTTCTTTTTGAAGAAGTACATAGCCAATATAGCAGGCACAGAAAGCAGCCCGATAAACGCAGGCAAATTAAAAAAACTCATTTCCCTCAGCCTCTCTTACTCAAGTTCACTGAAATAGTCTTTCACGATATTCTTCATTCCCACCGGTATATCGCTCTCATCAAGCGAACTCAATTCATCATTCTTATATTCATTGTAGACTTTCTCATATTCTATCGTTCCGCCGATCTCACCCATGCGGATCTCTTCTTTTTTCTCTATATTTCCACCCTCACCGAGTTCACCGCTTATTTCCGCATCGTAATGCTGTTTGTTTTCAGCATTTCGTGAATATATCATTTCTCTGCTGCCTGCACCTTTGCCGCTTCCCTCGCCTTGTCCGTTCTGTCCGTTCTGCCCCTGTTGTCCGTTTCCCTGTTGCCCGTTTTGTCCTTGTTGTCCGTTAGGGTCTTGCCCGTTTCCTTGTTGTCCGTTCTGTCCGTTTTGCCCCTGTTGTCCGTTAGGGTCTTGCCCGTTTCCTTGTTGTCCGTTCTGTCCGTTTTGCCCCTGTTGTCCGTTAGGGTCTTGCCCGTTTCCTTGCTGTCCCTGTTGTCCGTTTTCCCCGTTTTGCTTCTGACCGTTCTTTCCCTGTATGCTCTCTTTCCCTTTCTGTACACTGCTTTTTGAAAGCTGATCATCAAGTTCATCAAGTGCTTTCCTCAGATCTGCATTTTCGTTTGCAAGCTCTTCAAGTGTCTGACCCATTACATCAAGACTATCATTAAGCTCTTTCATATCCGACTGCGACAGATCTTTTTCAAGTTCTTTTCCCACATCATTAAGTGCATCTGCAATTTCGGGATTATCCTTCATCTCTTCCGCAATATCCTTGAAATTCTGAGCAAGCTGTTTTCTCTGTTCATCATTCATATTCTTAACGCTGTTGCTAAGATCGTTCATTCTCTGTTTTATCTGCTGACTGTTTCCGTTTTTCAGTGCATTTGCAAGGTCTTTTGTCTGCTCATATTTTTCGAGTTTTTCTCCGAGCTTGGTAAGATTTTCATTTACATTTTCCTTTTCTATCCTCTTTAATTCCTTTTGAGTTTTTTGAATAGCCTTTATTGCCTCGCCCTCTGATTTTGCATCTTTCAATTCTTTTTTGAGTTTGTCGAATTCCTCTTTTATCTCTTTATTTTCAAAGCCTTTTTCGGCAAGTTTTTCTTCCGCTTTTTCTATCTCTTTTTCCTTTTCTTCGATTATTTCTCTTATTTCCTTCTGTTTTTCTATCTCTTCCGCATTAGGAGAGGGTGCCGCAAAAACAGCAGCATTACTCATAAGCAGTATCAGAAAAGTATAAATAAGAGTTCTGTTTATCCTTATCTTGTATAACTTGGCAAGATCGGCAGATTCAGCCATTTTCAGTGCATCAACGACCGCCATGTTTTCTATACCGCTTATCTCGTTTTTTTTGAGTATCTCGTATGCCGTCACGAATCTTTCCTTGAATCCGAGTTTGTCGCCCTCCTTGGCTACTTCAAGCATCTTAGGCATCTTTGCAAAAAAAACACCTATCCCGATAAGCATAAATACACCTATCACAGCCGCAAAAATTATCCATAAATTCTTTATGTAATAAAATTTTGATAATATCATTATCATCAATCCGACCATAAGACCGCCGCACAGACCATATCCCATATACAGCATAAATCTTTCCGCCGTCATTTTCATTTTAAGTTTGCTCAAAGCACTCAGAAACCTGTTCATACCGACACCTCACCCTCACTTTTTATTTTTCTTTCCCTTTCCTGTCCTTTTTAACTTTAAAGCCGCCATTTTCACAAAAAAGCTGCTCATTATCATCTGTTCAATTATAACAAGAATAAAACTGTATCTCACCCATTCGCCCGTAACTATATACCTTATGATATCGCTTATTATCATATCATCAAGATTATCCTTATTAAAGCTAATGCCCAAATTCTCTGTCACATCTGCTACCGACAAAAATCCGCCTATAGGATTTCCGAGCCAAAGAGCCGAAAATATCACATCATAAGGAATAAAGTAGACCTCATTGTTATTCATACTGCCAATATATGTATTATAAACAATATCATACGACATATCTTCGACCGTTTCCCCTATTATCCCAAGTACGATAATGCTTATCACGCTGTAGCCAAGCAATATAAAATAAGTCGCAAGCGTAGCCGAAACAGACCTTTGCATCATCGCCGAAAAAAATATAGAAATACTTGCCACAAATATTATATTGCTTATCATATATATAACCGACATCGCAAGCTCCGCAAGGGAAACTATCTCATAGTAAAACATCACTCCGTATACCGGAAGTGTAACGCTTATTATTATCGCCGTTATTATAAGAGAGCCATAAAGCATACCCTTTACGATACTTTCCTTGCTCATCTTTGTCATAAGGAGCATATCAAGCGTCTGTCTTTCTCTCTCTCCGCTTATTCTTCCTGCCGTCACAGTAGGAACGATAATATATATCATCATAAGCTGCATGGCAAACACGAAATAAAATATCGCTATAAGCTCCCTCATATTCGAGCCGATCGCATTCACCATCGATAATACCATGATAGCAATGATACTTGTCATTATAAAACCATATATTCCAATTATCGCAAATATTTTTTTCGATCTGAATAAAACCGTTATTTCTTTTTTGATTATCGGATTCATCATTGCCTCATCACACCCTTTTGAGCCTTGATCTTCTTTTTCTTAGGCGAAAGTACTCTGCTTGTCATCATCTGAAATGCCATTCCCATAGCTGCCACAAAGCATATGTTAAATAACCACAGCGGCAGAATATCAATTATCTTATCAACTATCCCGTTATTCGCTCCTCCAATGCCCATAAACATCGTAGACATAAAATCCACTTCTTTCACATCCGTCACCGTCGATACAAGCGACATAAAAGCCGTCGAAGTACCCATGCTCTGCGATAGATATCCAAGCACACTTACCACGGAATTTCCTATCTGGTATCCCGTACTCCCGTTTTTTACCGCATTTAATACGACCAAAGTCATAAGCATCGAACCGAATCCCGTTATAATATTAAGTGCAAAATTTATCCCTATCACCATTGCATAAGAAGTTATCGTAGCCACAATGCTTTTTTTCATCTTAGCCGACAGATAAAGTGAAATATTTCCAACATAATAAGCATGAGCCATAATAAATATCATCGTCAGTACAAATCCGATTATATCTACACCGCCGTAATAAAATATCACCCCGTATACAGGCATAGCCGCAAGCAGCATAAGCCCCACCACCATCAGCGAACTCATAAGCTTCCCTTTTACGACCTCTTTGCCCGTCATTTTAGTCATAAGAAGAGTATCAAGCGTCTGTCTTTCCCTTTCTCCGCTTATGGCACTTCCCGATATTGCAGGCACTATCACATATACAAGAAATAACTGTAATGCCGATATAAATCCGTAAGCCACCATCGAAACAGTCGGAACGGAGGAATTACTCG
Source organism: Bacillota bacterium (assembly GCA_017483905.1). Lineage (GTDB taxonomy): Bacteria > Bacillota > Clostridia > Lachnospirales > CAG-274 > RGIG4831. The sequence goes on along the minus strand of JAFUUG010000418.1, from coordinate 705 downwards.
TAAGCAGCCCCCCGGGAATTATTATCATTGCCGCAAGAGTCATTATCATAAATACATATATTGCTGTAGCTGTAAATATCTTGTGTTTTCTGAAACTTGTTTTCATTTCCTTTCTGAGAATAGGGTTCATCATACCGCATTACCCCTTTCCTCTGTCAGTTTCATGAATATATCTTCGAGATTACCCTCTTTTTCGCTGAAAGAAACAAGCGGTATGCCGTTTCTTACTATTTCGGATATAATGTGCTGCATTTCTCCGTCGCTTCCGACGAATCCGAATTCAACTTCATCTACCTTTTCCGTAATATTTTTCACATTCGGTATCTGGCTCAGAAGCATTTTAAGCCTTTCTCTCTCCCCCATAGTTTTTATTATTATAACTCTCTCGCTTGATATATTCATCATTATATCATTTACAGTTCCCTGTGCGACTATCTTTCCGTGATTTATTATTCCGATCTCCGTACATAATTCCGCAAGTTCGGGCAATATATGCGAGCTTATTATTATCGTTTTCCCAAGCGTTTTTAATTGCTTCAATACCTCTTTCATTTCAACTCTTGCCCTCGGATCAAGTCCCGATGCAGGCTCGTCCAGTATCAGCACATCGGGATCATGCACAAGACTTCTTGCAAGACAAAGCCTCTGCTTCATACCTCTTGACAATACATCTACATATGAATCCTTCTTATCCGTAAGATCGAC
>JAFUUG010000417.1 GCA_017483905.1 Bacillota bacterium | reverse complement strand
ATAAAAGGCATTGACAAAAAATATGGTGTACGATAAAATGAAAGTGGCTAAATAAGATTAGCTTATGGCGATTATGTGTTTATGTCTAAGACTGACACACAAAAACACCCCTTACAAGGTCGGAACTTGTAAGGGGCTTTTTACTGTGCTTTTGTCGGACGATTTTATCTGTCAAGCCACTTGCAAATATAGTAACTTAATACACTTGCTGCGACAGATATTAAAAAGGCGATTATGTAGTCCAAGATTAACACCTCCTTCCTGACGGAAGAAGCCGACTTGAATAGTATATCAAAAAATCATTATAACTTCAATAGACTATATGAATGATCGAGTGCGTAAGCACTCGGCACTTGGGAGAGATTGTCAAGAGAGGGAACGTCTCTTGACGGAGTGCAGGGGAACTCCTGCCCCAATGAAATTTTGTTGCCGCAGGTGACATAATTACTATTGGGTTATTAACTCTGACGCTATAGCTTGACAGCCCTTAGCAGTAATGCTATACTAAACTGGAAATCAGAAAAAAAGGAGCGAAAAGTTATGCCAAAAACAATCAGTTTTCACAATGGGTCAAGCTGGAGCAGAGGACATAATATTCGTGATGAAAGATACACAAACAAACAAGAACATATAGACAAAACCCTTTCGGAACAAAACATAACAGTTCGAGATGTTCCTGTTCGTCAAGCCTATGCGGATATATTCGGGCAATCGGTCGAGGAATATAACATAAAACAGAAACGTTCTGACCGGCATATAAATGACTATTACAATAAAATAAAGCAAGATAAACGTAAACACCCTGTTTATGAGTGCATAGTGCAGATTGGTGATAGATCTGATACTGGTAATTCTGCTATACCCGAAAAACAAGCTTTGAAACAGTTTGCAGAAGAATGGGATAAAAGAAATCCTAATCTTCGTCTTATTGGTGCATATATTCATTGTGATGAGCCTGACGGTACAGTACACATGCACCTTGACTACATACCTGTTGCAAAATGCACAAGGGGTATGCAATTACAAAATAGCCTTGATAGAGCATTACAACAACAAGGTTTCCACTCTGAAAATATACACCAAACCGCACAAATAGAATGGCAAGATAGAGAAAGAGATGCTTTATGTAAAATTTGTAAAAGTTTAGGAATAAATGTTCAACGTGAACAAGGCATATCTGAAAACAGAGAACATTTAAGCAAACGTGAATATATCAGAGCAAAAGAAAAACAACAAGTTAAAATCGAAGAAGAATTAAAACCTCTAAGAGAAGAAACCGAAAAAGCCGTAAAGGAACTTGCACACATTTCAGGAATAGTGATACCATATCAAGACTTAATTGTAAAAGCTGAAAAAATTGAAACAGCAGCGAAAAAAATACCTAAAATAATGCAACTTGCTACAGGACAAAAAGAAGCACAAGTACAAATAAGTGAAGAAGATTGGAACAAAATAAAAGAACAAGCAATTTCTTACACTATGAATAGAGACGAAATTGCTAAAATAAGAACTGCTAAAGAAAAAATAAAGAAAGAAATAACAGTAATACGAGAAGAAAGAAAAAAAATAACAGCTCGTGAAGAAAAAGTAACGCAAAAAGAATACAGACAAGAAAATCTGAATGAATTATTAATTAAAGCTGAAAATAAAGCTAAAATGCTCGAACAAGAAAAGATCACTCTAAAAGCTGATAATGAAAAACTAAAAATTACGGTAAATGAACTAAAAATCGACAAAGAAGAAATAGAAAGTTTAAGAAAACAAGTCGCAGCAATTCCTGAATTTGAAGAAACGATTGCCGAAAACAAGAAAAACAAAACGAAAATAAGTCAATTAGAACAAGAAAATGGAACTCTAAAAACAAGTATAAAAAATTTAAAAGATACAGTAAAAACTCTACAAGACGAAAAAAAGGAACTATTATCAGACAAAGAAGAAGGCTTTGCTCGTCTTACAATGGTAGCCAAAGCAGTCGGAATGTTAAAATACGATGATGGAAAATATAAAGCAAACCTTACACCGCCACAACAAAGACTTATTGACGGAATAGCAAACTATGCAGAAAAAGCTACCAAAAACTATGGATATAAAGAATTTGCCGAAGAAATAAGTAAAAAAGTCGGAATAAGTAAAGGTATAGAAACAGAAATAAAAGCACTACAGCCAAAAGAACGAGGAAGATAAAGCCTTTTATTAAAAAACAGCAGCGTATTATATGCTGCTGTTTTCTTTTTTCTTTTTTTGTCTGCTGCTAATACTTCACATATATTCAGGATACCTTAACTTGATAGATTCCCAGTAAAAAGGGGCATATTCACAACAAAATATTTCATCAACTGCGTAAAGATTTGAATTTTTTTCTTCTTCATCTGAGGTTATGTCTGATGTCGTTCCGTTCCAGAGATTAAAAGCAAGGCGAATAGTCTTTTTACTCGTGCTTGTCTGCCACTCTTTATTAATACAATTCGTCTTAATACTATCTTCTGCAATATCATATATATCTGATATATGATTTCTGCATACAGTATCGAGGGCGAGAAGATATGCTAAAGCCTGATGATATGTATCTAAATACCGCATTTTTCCGCAAATTTTTTTATAGAGTTCTTCGTGATTTTGATCTTTAAATTTCATATTCATTCTCCTTTATTACTTTAGATCATTTTCCAACATACTACATAAATACTTAAATCTCGCTTCTTTTTTAGGTTTATAAGCATTCATCTTGTGATACCGCTTTAAAAGATAATGTATACACTTTAATTCTTCTCCCGACGGAATAGCCAATAACACTAAATCTTGTATCACTCTCACTTGTTCTACAGAAAATTCATCTTGCAAAACTATTGAACCAAGCGAATTTGCAAGATTTCCGCCATAATCAATTTCTTTTTCTTGCTCGTCTAATACTTCATCAAGTGAGATTTGACCGTCAGTCACATCATCATTGACCTCCTTGATTTCAGGAATAGGAGGAATTTCAACGAGTGGCTCAACTGAAAATTCAATATGTGTATATTTACGACCAAATTTTTTTATAGCCTTATACTTAAATTTCATTGAGGTTTTCTTTTCAAGCTCATTATGACATTTTTTCAGGATTTCAGCATTAAAATGCTTATATTCCTCATATCTTTCGGCAGTACAATTTAGTTTCTTTTTAAGTTCATCAATAGAAACTTCCCAAACATTACTCAATTTACTTTTTCTGCGATTATCTAAATAAATATATAAAACATAACTGTATCTGCTTGTAAGTTCAATTATATCTTTTAATTTATATGTTAAATATCCTATATTTTCGATATTAAAAATATATTCCTTTGCTGATGGAGTGCAAACAAGGTCAACTTGCCACAGATCATTATTATCTTGTTTTGCTTCTGCTTTCTCAAACAAAGATATATCTGTAAAACCTCGTTCCTTGTGCTTGTCCCGTATAGTTACTACTTGAGATAAATTCCTTAAACGCTTTGATAAATCTTCTTCACGAATACGTTCTACACCAAGTATTTTTTCAAGTTCACCTTTTTCAAATCGCACATATCTTTTTTCTTCGTTATGGCTGTCAATCCTGCTCAAATAAGCATCAAGTATTTTAAATTCAGCTAATGACATATTAGTTTCTGATAAAGTCTGTAAAGGATTGCTTTTTTGAACATTTAACTTATCCTCACTCGGAGTGCCGATATAAGATGGATATTTCGGCAAATGATTTCTCTTTGGCATAATAATCACCTCAAAATACAGATTAACATAAAAGGTACTATTTTGTCAAGTTATATTTTCGTACTTTATGCCATAATTTTTTGTTTTAAAAAATCGTACTTTGATTGATAAAGCAATTTATATTTTAAAAAGTACATTTTTTTTAATAAAATATTCGTACCTTTCGTGGAAAAGTATCGTACCTTTCGTGGAAAAGTATCGTACCTTTCGTGGAAAAGTATCGTACCTTTCGTGGAAAAGTATCGTACCTTTCGTGGAAAAGTATCGTACCTTTTCAATTAAAAATTCCCTAAAATACAATGCTTTCAGCGTTCCGAAATCAAGTATCACATCAAGACTATTATCAAGGGTTCTACATCACTCTATCTAACTATCAAGGGAAAATCTCAAAAGATTTATTGACAGATAGACAGACAGATTGTATAACAACAAACGCAATACCTTTTCAGTCGCTCAAAAATAGGGCTAAAATCAATTTTTAATAAAGGGGTAGTACTAAATATCAAAGAACGATAAAAACGCTCAAAAAAGAAAAATAAAGGCACATAAAAGGCATTGACAAAAAATATGGTGTACGATAAAATGAAAGTGGCTAAATAAGATTAGCTTATGGCGATTATGTGTTTATGTCTAAGACTGACACACAAAAACACCCCTTACAAGGTCGGAACTTGTAAGGGGCTTTT
>JAFUUG010000416.1 GCA_017483905.1 Bacillota bacterium | reverse complement strand
GAAATCATTGACTTAAAGGGGAAATAATGATATAATTCAAGTATGTAAGGAAGCAAAAAATGTTTCTCTATAAATATTCTTTAAATTTTTCCGATATAGAATACAGGAGATGTTTTTTTATCGTTTCCGAATGTTCAAAGAAAAACAAACGGTTTACTGCCGTGAGTTTTTGATTTTACAGGGAGGTGAATATTATGTCAACTATCAATGGTCTTTCTGCACAAAATATGTCTACGCTTTTCAGTACACTTGGTACAAGTGCGTTCGGCGGCGGAAATACTTACGATCCTGCTTCGGCTGCATCTGCCGAATCTTTACTTGGCATGGCATCTATGATATATGGGAAGAATACGGCTTCTGTATCTGCGGATGTGTCGGAGTATGCAGTAGATGTAAAGGAATCGGCGGCTGCACTTAAAAATTCTGTTTCGCAGCTTTCGGCAAAGGGTGACAAATCAGTTTTTAATACGGCAACAGCTAATTCCGATAATAACGGTGTTTCTGTAAAATATACGGGAAATGCAAAATTCGATGATATGAAAGTCGGTGTTGCACAATTGGCACAGGCACAGAAAAACGAGGGGACTGAACTTAAAGCGGATTCGACCTCAAATGCAGAGTCTTCATCGTTCAAAATAACAGATGCAAACGGAAAATCAAGATCGTTCTTTGTATCGGTAAGCGCAAAGGATACAAATGAAGATGTTCAGCAGAAAGTGGCGGATAAGATAAATTCTGCCGGTCTTGATGTGAGTGCATCAATAGAGAAAGATGAGAAAACGGGAAAAAGCCGCCTTGTCGTATCGGGCAAGACTACGGGAGAGGGCAAAGATTTTGCGGTTACGGGCGAAATGGCTGAAAACCTTGGTATCAATAAGACAACGCAAAATGCACAGGATGCTGTTTACACGATAAACGGAGAAGAAAAAACTTCTTCATCGAATAATATAAAAGTTTCCGATGAGCTTTCTCTTACGCTTAATTCAAAGACCGAAAATGATGCGACTGTTTCTTATTCAAAGAGCAATACAAACGGAATAAATGCGGTGAGAAGTCTGGTAAACAATTACAATGCACTTATGGATACTGCGAAAAATTTCAATGATTCGGGTGCGGCAAGACTGGAAAATCAGCTTAAAAGTACATCTGATACTTATGCATCGGCACTTTCGAGGATAGGTATAACTACGAATGAAAACGGTTATCTTCAGATAGATGCGGGTAAGATGAAAGAAGCAGCAGAGAGCGGAGAACTTGAAAAGTTCCTTGATTCAAACAGCGAAAACGGTGCTAATTACGGATTCATCAACAGGGTCGGCTCTATTGCCGAAAAAGCAGACGATCCTACTAATTATATGAGTCAGAATGCTAAAAATACCGTAAACAGCAATGATGTATCGAATTATTATAATGCTAATTATGCTAATTCAAATTACTATATTAATTCGTATATAAATCTTTCAAATTCGTCAATGCTTTTTGATGCAATGTTCTAAAAAAATAACGGGGTGTGAAAATACATAATTTTCATACCCCTGTTTTTATGTAATGAATTTACGAAAATTCGCAAAGAATTATAGAATGTTCAATTATTGTGTCGATACTTATACATTCAAATTCACCTTGGGCAACCATGCGTGCTTCAAGGTAAAATTCATCGGATATATTATCATTATTTCTTTCTTCTTTGTTCAGATGCGATATATAATTTGCAAGAGCCAGCAGTTTTTTGATGATGTTGAGAAAGTTATTGAAACTTTGAGTTATATTGAAGTCTGTAACGGCTGTTCGTAATTCTTTTTGCAATTTATTATGTTCATCGCAAGTATGCATAATAATCCCCTTCATGATGTATAATATCAAGTCTGCACAAATTTTATTACAATTTTATTAAATTTTCACCCCTCATGACGAATATTTATACCGGTGAGCAAAATAAATTTGCTCACCAGTATAACTTTATGTACACGGCTGCGATAAAGTAAATAGCCGCTTTGCGGCACGCAGCCGGCACACTCGAAATCGGAAATATTTTCCGATTTCGAGTATAATATTTCTTTTTTAGTTATTGACATTTATTTATAAAGTGATAAAATTTAAATATGTTTTTTTCGGAGGGGTAATGATGAGCAAAAAACAATTGATGGAAGAATTGTTTTATATCGCTGCTTTGACAGCAGTTTTCTTTTTTTTGTGTTGGCCTGTGGAAATCGAGGGCGGGTCGATGGAAAATACACTTGATTCGGGGGACAGAGTCGCACTCTCCCGTGTGATGAGGTTCAATATGTTTCTTTCAAACGGTGATCTTATATATTGCAAACTTGACGGAAATGATGTTATAAAGAGGATAATCGCATCACCGAATCAGAAAATAGTAATAGAGGACAACAAGGTATATGTAGATGATGTTCTGCTTGAAGAGGAATACACGAACGGAAAGACTTATGGAAAGGTTTCAATGACACTCGGTGATGATGAGTATTTTATAATGGGTGATCACAGGAGTACAAGCGTTGACAGCAGGACGCTGGGGGTCATTCGTTCGGAGGATATAATAGGGAGGGTCTTGTTCAGGTGGCTGCCTGTGACATCGTTTAGTTTGCTTTGAAAAAATACAGAATTAAAATGTTTTTGTAAGTTGCCTTATTTTTGGTTTTTCTATTGACATAAATCAACAAAAATGATATATTGTAATAGTGATATATGAGATAGAGGTGCGTTTTTCATCAGTAGCTTTTCTGATGCGGTAAGGGGGCAGAAGAGGAGAAGCAAAAGGGAAAAATGCCGAGAAAAAATATCGCCCTACAGCTATTTTTTCGGTTTCATCGGTGAATAACCCTGCAACTGTCATTCGGAATGAATGGAGAGCTATCTGTTTTATGAGTTAAAATATTTACTTATTTTATTTTTTAAACAGACTTGCTTTGCGGGTCTGATTTTTTGTCACAAAAAATTTTATTTAACATAAATTAAAAGGAGAGAAACAAAATGGAAAAGAAATTCAAGGTCGGTATAATTGGTGCGACGGGTATGGTGGGGCAGAGATTTTCAATACTTCTTGAAAATCACCCTTGGTTTGATGTAAAGGTAGTTGCCGCATCATCACGCTCGGCAGGAAAGACACTTGAAGAGGCCGTGGGAAAGCGCTGGGCTATGAAAAAGCCTATGCCGGAGAGCATGAAAGGTCTTATCGTAAAAGATGCCGAAAAGGATATAAATGAAATAGCGGCGGAAGTTGATTTCGTATTCTGTGCCGTTGATATGAAAAAAGACGAGATAAAGAAACTTGAAGAGGCTTATGCAAAGGCTGAGTGTCCTGTGGTTTCAAATAATTCCGCAAACAGATTTACAGAAGATGTTCCTATGATAATACCCGAGCATAATCCCGAACACATCGAAGTAATAGAAGCACAGAAGAAAAGACTCGGTACAAAGAGAGGTTTTATTGCGGTAAAATCAAACTGTTCTCTCCAAAGCTATGTGCCTGCGCTTCACCCCCTTAAAAAATTCGGTGTTGAAAAAGTGCTTGCCTGCACTTATCAGGCAATATCGGGAGCAGGAAAGACTTTTGAGACATGGCCTGAAATGAATGACAATGTTATTCCTTTTATAGGCGGAGAAGAAGAAAAATCAGAGAAAGAACCTCTTAAAATATGGGGCAGGGTCGAAAACGGAAAAATAGTTACGGCAGATACTCCGTCTATTACTACACAATGTTTAAGAGTTGCGGTTTCCGACGGTCATACGGCGGCGGTATTTGTTTCTTTCAAGGAAAAGCCTTCAAAAGAAGAGATACTTAAATTATGGAAAGAATTCAGCGGTGTGCCACAGGAATTAAAGCTTCCGTCTGCTCCTAAGCAGTTCCTCAACTATTTTGAAGAAGATAACAGACCACAGGCAAAGCTTGATCGTGACCTTGAAAACGGTATGGCTATATCTGTGGGAAGATTAAGAGAAGATACACAGTATGATTATAAATTCGTTTGCCTTTCACACAATACTGTAAGAGGTGCGGCAGGCGGTGCTGTCCTTATGGCAGAACTTCTTGCGGCAAAGGGTTATTTTGATCGTTAAAATATGGGAAAGGAGTTTTTGAAATGAAGAAAACATTGTTTACAGGTGCGGGCGTTGCGATAGTTACACCTTTTAATGAGGATAAAAGCGTAAATTTCGATGCACTTGCCAAAATGATAGATTTTCAGATAGAAAACGGTACGGACGCAATAATAATATGCGGTACTACAGGCGAAGCATCTACACTTACAGATGATGAACAGGTGGAAACCATAAGATTTACGGCGGAACATACCAAAAAGAGAGTTCCCGTTATAGCCGGAGCGGGCAGCAACGATACGGCTCACGGGATAAATCTTGCAAAAAGATGCGAAAATGCAGGTGTTGACGGTCTTCTTATAGTAACACCATACTATAACAAGACTACACAAAGAGGTCTTGTGAAATATTATTCGACTATAGCAGGCAGTGTCGATGTGCCTATAATAATGTACAGCGTTGCGGGAAGAACGGGGCTTAATATTGCACCGGAAACAGTAAAGGAACTTTCAAAGATAGAAAATATAGTGGCACTTAAAGAGGCAAGTGGAAATATTTCTCAGGTTGCAGCGATAGCTGCCCGGTGCGGAGATGATATCGATATATACAGCGGAAATGACGATCAGATACTTCCTGTCCTCTCTCTTGGAGGAAAAGGTGTTATATCTGTGCTTTCAAATGTCGCTCCGAAAGATACGCATGATATGGTAATGAAATTTTTAAACGGCGATGTGAAGGGTGCTAAGGAGATACAGCTTAAAGCAATAGAACTTATATCTGCTCTCTTCTGCGAAGTAAATCCTATACCTGTAAAGGCTGCGCTTAATATGATGGGAATGAATGCAGGGGGGTATCGTGAACCTCTTATAGAACTCAGTGATGAACACTATAAGAGTGTTGAAGCTGCAATGAAAAATTACGGTCTTATCTAATTATAAAGGAATGATAACTTATGATAAAAATAATAATGAACGGCTGCAACGGCAATATGGGCAGAAAAATATGTGCACTTGTCGGCAAGGACAGCGATGCGGAGATAGTTGCCGGAGTCGATATGATGGCAAGTAATGCTACTTTTCCTACATTTACGAATATTGATGAATGTGATATGCCTGCCGATGTAATAATTGATTTCTCAACTGCTACGGCTGTACCGGGTGTTATAAATTATGCGGTAAGAAAGAAACTTCCGCTTATACTCTGCACTACAGGTCTTTCGGAAGAAACGATAAAGATGGCGGAAGATGCTTCCAAAGAGATAGCGTTATTCAAATCGGCTAATATGAGCCTTGGAATAAATCTTATTGCAAATATGCTTAAAAAGGTAGTGGGTATTCTTGATGAAAACGGTTTTGATATCGAGATAACGGAAAGACACCACAATCAGAAGATAGACGCTCCCAGCGGAACGGCTCTCCTTTTGGCAGACAGCATAAATGAGGCGTCGGGAAATAAATTCGATTATGTTTATGACAGAAGCCAAAGAAGAGAAAAAAGAAACAGAAAAGAGATAGGGATAACAGCTGTAAGAGGCGGAACTATCGTGGGTGAGCATAGTGTGATATTTGCGGGACAGGACGAAGTGATAGAATTCAAACACAATGCAAATTCAAAAGATGTATTTGCGGTAGGGGCGATAAAGGCGGCTAAATTTATTGTGGGAAAACCTGCGGGAAAATATGATATGCAGGATATTATGAACGAACTTTGATAATAAAAAATGACTGTGAAAAAATTATTTTTTCGCAGTCATTTTTTTGGTTGGATCATTTCTCGTTATATAATTGTGAAAAATATTTTTCCGTGGCTGATGCTATTTTTTCGGCGATTGCCTTTTGGTTTTCTTCCTTTATTAAATATTCGTATTCTTCGGGGTTTGACATAAATCCTGTTTCGATTAGGATACTTGGGCAGACACTGTTTCTTGTAACGGCAAGATTATCTTTGTAGCATGCGATAAAGTCTATACTTTCATTAAGGGACTCTGCAAAATTTCCCGGTGAATCGAAGGTGTATAATCCCATAATACCGCTGTATTTCAGAGCATCGGTCGTTAAAGCAAGCGAATTGCAGTGTATGGAGATAAAGGCATCCGGCATATTTTTTGTGGTTATTTCATTTCGTTCGGACAAATCAAGGAAAGTATCATCGGAGCGGGTCATGATGATATTTGCACCCTTTTCTTGCAGATAGTCTTTTAAGTATGTTGTGATATTGAGAGTGACTGTTTTCTCGGGGATACTGCCGATACCGGGTGTTCCGGGTTCATCGCCGCCGTGACCTGCATCAAGCACGATGTCAATGCCTTCAAGGCTGCCGTTTTTCTTTTTGGATCTTTCGTTTAATTTTATGTTCATTCCGTTTTCGTCAAATGAAATAAAATAGCCGATAAATTTATTTTTTTCGTTAAAATTGAACCTGTAGATAGTTCTGGTACCGAAACTTTTGGTTGAAACATTTCGGAAAATTTTTTTATCGAGGTTTATTTTTCTTTTGTCGCAGACTGTATCGAATAATTCGATCTCAAGAGAGTCACCGCTAAGGTCAGCGGTATATTCGGTGGCTCTGTTCATTGATATGTGAATTACATTATCGTTATCAAAAGATACGTCTGTGGCTTTATTTTCGCCGTAATCGGCATCATTTACAATATCTACGGCATCTATATAGATATATCTGAAATTCTTTGTCATATAGTATTCCGAGTTTTTGCCGATTATCTTTAGCAATGTATTTTCGGTATACGGTATGAGGAGGTCGTCATTTCCCTCATCGGGACGTGTCCTTACGGTCGGATTTTTTCGGTTTACCTTTCCGATCAGGTCAACTTTCTCAAAGGGATCTTCGTAAGTGACTTTTTCAAGGTCATCGGCGGAGAGTTTTGTTATATTTGTTGTTTTTTTGTCGGTGGTATTATCTATAACGAATGTGTTTTCGCCATCTTCAAGAGAAACATATTTGCTGAAATAGCCGCTTTCGGTTGTTTGTATCTTTTCATCGTTTATATAGAGGGGGTATTTTGGGTCGCTTTTGCCGTCAAGTCTGTATCCGGAAGAATAGGTGGTCACGTTTTCTTCATAGTAATTCATTATAAGTTCGGCATTTGCGGTGGTTGTGAATAATGTTGTAAACAATATTGCAAAAGCTATCTTTTTTTTCATAATTTTTTGTATGGCAGAAAAACCGCACATATTGCTCCTTTCGTTGATGTTTTTTTATTTATGTCGTTTTATTGATATTATAGTAAACGACAATTATTCTTCTTCGTCGAGTAATCTTTCGGCAATTTCATAATTGTCATATTCGGGGTTGTTGTCAATAAAGTATATTATTCTGTTAAGTGTTTTTTCATTTCCTTGTGCTATTGTAAGCAAAATGTTTTTTTCAACGTTCCCTCTAAGGTCTTTTATAGCAGAAATTGCATTTGCATATTCGCCGAGTCTTTCGTGTTCTCTTGCGTAAAGATCGAGTTTCATAAAGCGTTCCCTCCATTTCTCGTCATTTTTTATTTCACAAACCGCCTTATCTAAATTCTTTGAATAAGGTGTTGTCGGTGATCTGCCTGCGATATAATCTAATGTTGCTTTGAGTTCATCATTTATTTCTCCCTTTGTTCCTGTAGAATTAACAACGAGTTTAACGGTATCGTCATTGAGAGTAATATCTGTATTTTCGTCACAGCGGTTCCTGAATGTGTAAATATATCTTCCCTCGCAAAATGGGTCATAAGTGCATATAAAGATCACAAAACTTTTTTTGAGTTTAATATAGTCCTCGCCTTTGTCTATGGTATGCAGGTCGATAAGTCCCTGATAATATCTCATTCGCTTTGGCAGGTTTTTATTGCTTGTTGTCTGAATTTCGATATTATAAACCGTATTTTTATCATCTTCGACATATACATCAAGGCGGATACCTTTTGATTCGTATCTCTTGTCAATTATTTTCTGCAATTCGGGATATTCTATTCGTTTGATTTTAATGTCTAAAATATACTCAAGAAGTGGCTTACACAGTTTCGGATCGCTCATTACGGCACCGAACATAAAATCATCGGCTATCGTCAGATCTTCTATAGATTTTTTCTTCAAGTGTTATCGCACTCCTTTTCAGAAAAATCGAAAATTACTGTAATAACGTATATTTATCAAAAAGATAATTTTCCTCATCACGAGAATCATTACCAAAAACATACATAGCACTCTTGTTTTTATCAATAAGAACAAAACCTTTAGAATACCGGTCAATATTTTTCCATAAGTTCAGTATTGCCGTTCTGACATTCAATATTTTAATTTTTACAAGAAAGCCATTCACCCATAAATACCAGATTTGTTCTATTTGAAAAAATGCAAGGTTATATATCCAATCTACGATTTCAAAGTCACTTGAATGGTTTGATATTTTTGCATCGGCAATTTTATCGCTACTGAAATAGCCGATCTTTCGAAGATGTTCTACGTCAAAAAGGTCTTGTTTTTCATAATCAATAACCTGTATTCCTTCAATCTTAGATATAATATTCTTGGTTTTTTGAAGCTGTAATTTATTCTGAAACTTTTCTCTATCGACCATCTTTTCTCACCTGAATTTCGATAAGGCTTATTATATATTTGTTTACAGCGGAATTATTCTTCCTCGTCTAATAGCTTTTCGGCAATTTCTTCATCATCATATTCGGGATTGTTGTCAATAAAGTATATTATTCTGCTGAATATTTTTTTGTCATTATCAACAACTTTTAACAGATTACTCTCGTCGAGAACATTTCGGAATTTTTTTATTGTGG
>JAFUUG010000415.1 GCA_017483905.1 Bacillota bacterium | reverse complement strand
TAAGCGGAGGAGATACGGGCGGAGCGAAAACGCATGTGCTTACGCTCCTGTCAAATCTGAGAAGTATCGGCGTGGAAGCGGAGTTGTTATGTATAATGGAGGGGGTATTTACAAGGGAAGCCGAAGAAATGGGTATCCCCGTTAAAATAATACCTCAGAAAAGAAGATATGACATAACGGTAACAAAAAAAATAATTGAATATATAAGAGAGTCAGGCTGCGACCTGATACATTGTCACGGAGCAAGGGCAAATTATATCGCTTTATTTCTGAGAATGAAGATCAGGCAGCCGATGATAACGACACTTCACAGCGACTACAAGCTGGATTTTAAGGACAACAGATATAAACAGCTTGTATTTGCGTCGATAAATGCTTTTGCACTGAGAAGATTTGAACATATACTGTCGGTTACGCAGGCTTTCAAGGATATGCTCTGCGAGAGAGGCTTTGACGAAAAGAAGATAAAGGTCATTTACAACGGCATAGACTGTTCAAAAGAGCCTGAGTTTATCGGCAGAGAGGAATTTCTCGGAAAATACGGGATAGAGTATGACGAGAAGAAAAAATATGTTGGAATAGCGGCGAGATTCTTTGCGGTAAAAGGTGTTATATATTTTCTGGAGGCGGCAAAGAAGATATGCGGCAAAAAAGATGATGTGATATTTATAATTGCCGGAAGCGGCGATCTTGAAAATGAATACAGGGAGTTTATAAAGAAAAATTCTCTTGAAAACAGGGTATTCATGATAGGACATATAAAGGATATAAACAGTTTCTACAATGCTATAGATGTGAATACGCTTACAAGTCTTTCGGAAAGTTTCCCTTATGCACTGCTTGAGGGGGCAATAATGGGAAAGGCTACCGTTGCGGCGGCAGTTGGCGGCATAGTCGAAATGATAGAGGACGGCAAAACGGGCTTTCTGTTTAAAAAAGCCGATGTTGACGAGCTAAGCGAAAAAATATGTATGCTTACAGACGATGACGGACTGAGAGAACAAATGGGAAAAAATTTCCGTGAAAAAGTTAAAAGAGATTTTTCGGCGGAAACAATGGCAAAAACTCACAAAAGAATTTACAGAGAATTGCTTGATGAGAAAGGAGTATGAGTAGAGTGAAAATAATAGACGGCAAAGGTAAATTTTTGGGGATAATAAATCTTATTGACTTACTGGTGCTTATAATAGTGGCAGTGCTTGTGATAGCGGTAGGCTACAGACTTGTGTCGGCAAGAATGAATGCAGGCGGAGGAAGCCCTCTCGATGAAGAAAAAGATGTATACGTTACGCTGTATGCAAGCCTTGTTGTTCCGGAAGTTGCACAAAGTCTTCATCCGGGAGATAAGCTGGTTGCAAACAATGCTTTTACGGATGCGGAGATAGTTTCCATAAGCAGAAAAAAGGCTGACTATGTGTCTGCCGATAAAGACGGGAATCCCGTACTTTCGCAGCATCCGCTGTGGGATGATGTGAGGATAGTGATAAAGGATAAAGTAAATCCGGCAAGTGTTATATTAAAGGTCGCAAATCAGGAATGTCGTGTGGGAAATCCTTTCATAGTAAAAACTCCGACGGTCGAAACGAACTGCCGTGTAAGATCGATAAGCTACGAAGAACCTGAAAATCCTGCTATGACGATGGAAGATAAGGAAAAAGAGATAGAAAAGAATATAGAAGAAGCACAGGCACAGGCTGATGCGGCAGAAAAAGAGGCTGCACCGCAGGCAGAACCTCAGCAGGAAGAACAGCCTCAGCAGCAATGGCAGAGCGATGAGCAGGACTGGAGCAGCGAGGGCGAATGGCAAGGCGAACAGGAATGGTAAAACTCGGTGAGGGGGTAATGCCATGAGCAGAATAAGAAGAATGAGAAAAATGCGTGCGGCGGTAATAAGAAACAGCATTATTGTGAGAGCGGCACGAAAAACAATGAGCGGTGCAAAGCTGTGCTATGATATGTCAAGGACTAAAAGAACTGTTGAAAATCTTAAAGAGTCTGTGCGAAAAAGCAGAGTAAAGATATTGAAGGATAAATATATAAACAGGGAGCTTTATTTTGCGGATTCGCTGTGTGCAAAGGCGGTAAGGAAGATATTCGGCTTTATTGCATGGATTATAAGAAGGATAAGAGTTTTGTTCTATAAGATATACAGAGACGGGATAACGCAGAGTGAAGTAAATTCGATGAAAGAACTTGATATAAGAAGTGCGCTTGTATCGGTGAGTTTATTTGTGAGTGCAGCTACGCTTGCGTATTTTGCGGGAACGGTAATTGTATGCGGTGATGTACAGAATGCTTCTCTTGCTGCGATAATCGGATTTACTGTGGCGCTTATCGTGCTTACGATAAGCCAGAATCTGAAGATAGTGAGAAACAGTTTGTTTTGCAGATTGCTGAAATTTATATTTGAATGAGGATCTTAGTGAGGGTCTTACAGTAAACGTCTTACTTGAAATTGGGTGAAGTGACTTGAAAAAATACGGTGTTATTTTTATTGTACTTATTGGAATACTGACGGGGCTTACGGCGGCGGCAAACGGTATCGCAATTACGGCGGGACTGATAGGAGTTATATGTTTTGCATCTGTTTTGCTTGTTGATTATGAGAGGGCAACGTATATACTTGCAGCATATGCGCTTGTGGATTTCCTTATGAGGACTTTCGGCGGAAACTTTGCAAGTATATGGGATGAACTGCTGCTGATAGCTATGATATGTCTTTGGATGTATAAGCTCTTTACAGAGAGAAAAACTGCGGCGATAAAGCAGACTCCGCTTGATATGCCTGTTATATTTTTTATAGCGGTAATGCTTTTTATGCTTATAATAAATTCTCCGGATTACAGGATAAGTCTGGAGGGTTTCAGGGCTACGATACAGTATATGCTTTGGTATTTTGCGGCATTACAACTGATGAAAAACAAAAAGAGTGCAAGAAACGTATGCAATGCACTTGTACTTATGGGGGCGGCAATGGCTCTTCACGGCGTTTATCAGTATATAATCGGAGCGGAGATGCCGGCAGGGTGGATAGATCAGAATGAAAATTCGGTGAGAACAAGGGTATATTCTATCCTTACAAGTCCGAATATAATGGGCAGCTTTATGACGCTTTGTATACCGATAACGGTATCACTTGGAATATATGAAACAGAGAACAGGAAAAAGAGATACCTTTATTTCTTCTTTGCACTGATGATGTGTGCTTCTCTTATATTTACATTTTCAAGAGGGGCATGGATGGGCTTTGCGGTCGCAGTTGGCGTATATATATTCATGAAAGACAAAAGACTTATCATTCCTGCGATAATTGCGGCAGTTCTTGTTATATTCCTCGTTCCGAGCGTCGGAAACAGAATAACGTATATGCTGAGCGATGAATATATCGAATCGAGTATGAAAGGCGGCAGATTGATAAGATGGCTTCAGGGAATGCAGCTGTTGAAGGAAACCGATCCCGTAATGGGGGTCGGACTCGGTCATTTTGGCGGTGCAGTGGCTATGAACAACAATACACAGTCATATATAGGACGGGAGATAGTAAGGACTTTCTATATGGATAACTATTATCTGAAAACTGCTGTGGAAACAGGTATAATAGGACTTCTGAGCTTTGTGATACTGATGTATCAGACGATAATATCATCAGTGAGAACGATAGCAAAGGCAGAGGAAAAAGGTTACAGAGAGATAGAGATAGGAATACTTGCGGGACTATGCGGCATAATGTGTCACAATCTGGTTGAAAATATATTTGAAGTACCGATGATGGCAAGCTGTTTCTGGCTGATGGCGGCGGTGATGATGCACTTATGGTATGAGCAGAGACAAGAGATAAAGCCGAAAACGGTGAAAAAAACGATAAAAACAGTAAAAGAGGAAACACTGACGACATAACAAAAGAGGGATATCCCATGATAAAACTACTGATAGCCGGATACCACGGGTACGGTAACTGCGGTGATGAGGCTACATTATTGGCAATGACGACAAATATAAGAAAGATAGCCGATGATGTGGAGATAACCGCAATATCATACAGACCCGAGGAAACTAAAAAAGAATATGATATTAATTCAGTTCAGAGATTTAATGCTTTTGAGCTTTTGAAGGCTATCATTAAAAACGATATCGTTCTTAGCGGTGGAGGTACTCTGATACAGAATAATACAAGCACACGTTCGCTTATATATTATCTTGCGATAATAAAAGCAGCTAAATTTTTCGGAAAAAGGGTGATGCTGTACGCAAACGGCATAGGACCTGTGACGGGAAATTTCAACAGGAAGCTGGTGAAGATAGTTGTAAACAGCGTGGATCTTATTACGCTGAGAGAAAAATTTTCTTATGACGATCTGAAAGACATAGGAGTTGACAAACCCGATATTTATGTGACTGCCGATGCTGCATTTACGATACAGGGAATAAGCGATAAAGAGGCGGAAGCGATACTTGAAAAAGAGGGAGTTCCGACTGAAAAGGAAATAGTCGGGGTATGTATAAGAAACTGGAACAAGAGCGAATACGGTGAAAATTATGTGAAAGAACTTGCGAAAGTATGTGACAGACAGGTGAGAGAGGGAAGAGAAGTCCTGCTCATACCTATGCAGTATTCAAAAGATGTTGACATATCAAAGAGGCTTGCGGAGCAGATGCAGGAAAAATGCAGCATACTCGGCAGAGAATATGCACCGGCACAGGTAGTGGGGATAATCGGAAAACTCAGCCTTATGATAGGTATGAGGCTGCACGCATTGTTATTTGCGGCGGTGAAGAGAGTACCGATGATAGGGATAATATACGATCTGAAAGTGGAATATTATCTCGATGTGCTTAAAATGCCAAAGGGTGCGGATATAAGAAGCGAAAAACTTGAAAGTGAAAAGGTATCGACACAGATAGAGGGAATATTCTATGACAGGCAGAAATATGTGGATCTGCTTGATGAAAGAGTCGGGATACTGATAGATAAGGCAGAGGAGAACGATCGTCTGCTTGCAGAGCAGCTTGAAATGATAAGAAGGAAAAAAGGTGATGAAAAATGAAACGGAAACTACTGACGGCTGCGGAGATAGTTATATTTACGGCGGCAATTACGGGAATGATAGCTTTCGGGGGACAGCCCGGCGGTGAAGATGACCCGATTGTTTCAAAAAGTTATGTTGACAGTAAATTTGAACAATTAAAGGGAAACAGTGCAAGTCAGACGGAAATAAGTGATGAAGAAAAAAATGATATAATTCAGAAAGTGCTTATGCAAATTGGCGAAGGCGGGGAAAAATATGTTCCTGTATTTGTAAAGAAAGGCGAAGTGCTTTACGGCGCAGAGGGAAGTGAGATAATACTCAGAAGCGGTGTTGCATATGCAAAGATAGAGGGCGGCGACGGAATAGTAAATGCAACGGAGGGTACGGAACTTCCGGACACATATCCGATAAGAAAAAATAATCTCCATATAGTACCCAGAGATGACGGAAGAGGAATGAGAGTAACGGAAGATGCTTGGTTTATCGTAAAAGGCGGATACAGAATAGAATAACGACCCTGATGACAGGAGGAACGGATATTGGCTAATAATTGCAATATAATGGGTGTACCCTTTAATAATGTGAATATGGGTGAAGCGGTGACACTTGTTAAATTATTTCTTGAAAAAGATAAAAAGAGGATGGTATTTACTCCCAATCCCGAAATAGTGATGGCTGCACGGAAAGATCCCGAATATATGAAGATATTGAAAGAGGGCAGTCTTGTAGTCCCCGACGGGATAGGTGTGGTGATAGCATCAAAGCTGCTGAAAACACCGCTTAAAGAAAGGGTTGCGGGATATGACCTTGTTCAGGGAGTTTTTAAGGAGATAAGAAAAAAATATACGGTGTATTTCCTCGGCGGCGCACCCGGAGTTGCGGCAGAAGCAAAAAAGGAAATGATGAAAAAATACAGGGGTCTTGAAGTGGTGGGAACTCATCACGGTTATTTTAAGGACAACGATGATGAAGAGGCTCACATAATCGAAGAGATCAATGAATTGAAGCCGGATATACTGCTTGTCGGACTTGGATTTCCCCGACAGGAAAAATGGATATACAATAATCTTGAAAAAATAAACAGTAAAG
This sequence comes from Bacillota bacterium, assembly GCA_017483905.1. Classification (GTDB taxonomy): domain Bacteria; phylum Bacillota; class Clostridia; order Lachnospirales; family CAG-274; genus RGIG4831. The sequence goes on along the minus strand of JAFUUG010000415.1, from coordinate 11,734 downwards.
TATTTATCGGAGTAGGCGGAAGCTTTGATGTAATGAGCGGCAATGTGAAGAGAGCTCCGGAAGGGTTCAGAAAGTTGGGACTTGAATGGTTCTACAGACTTATAACACAGCCTAAGAGATTTTTCAGAATGCTGATACTGCCTGTTTTTTTGATAAAAGTGGTGTTCAGCAAAAAATAAGGAGAAAAATGAATGATGGTAAAAAAAGAAAACGATAAAATTATTATTTCGGGAAGAGTGGATTCTTCAAATGCAAAGGAATTTGAGGAAAAATTGACACAGTGTACGCAGGAGGGCGCAGATGTCAAAATAGATGCGGCGAAGCTGGAATATATATCAAGTGCTGGACTTAGGGTATTTCTCAAGATCAAGAAAAGTATAAAAGGTGAGGTCTTGATTGAAAATGTATCAGGCGAGGTATACGATATTTTTGAAGTTACGGGGTTTACAAATTTGCTTAATGTAAAAAAAGCCTACAGAAATGTAAGCATAGACGGACTTGAAAAAATAGGTTCGGGTGTAAGCTCGCAGGTATACAGGCTCGATAATGAAACGATAATAAAGGTGTTTAAAGAGGCTGTTGATATAAAGGCTATCGAAAGGGAAAATGAAAAGGCGAAAAATGCTTTTTTATACGGGATACCTACTGCTATATCATATGATATTGTAAAGGTCGGGGGCAATTACGGCGCAATATACGAAATGCTTGATGCAAAAGATCTGAATGAACGTATACTGGAGGATAAGGAGCATCTTGATGACTATATAGAAGCCTTTGCGAAAACGATAAAAAAGATGCATGAAACAAAGGTCGATCCGAAAAAGTTTGATGACTTGGGTGAATACACATTGTCAAAAATAGATATGTTTCCAAAAGAATTATTTACGGAAGAAGAAAAGGAGAAATTCAAAAATATCATAAAAAGCATTCCGCAGAGAGATACATTTGTACATGGGGACTGTCACATAGGAAATGTTATGCTTCAAGGAAATGAACATATGTTTATAGACCTTGAAACATCGGGAAAGGGACACCCGATATATGACCTTGAAGGAATGTACAGAATGTTTGCAAGAGGCGATAGAATAAAGAAAAGCAAAAATCCGCATGTGCTTGCTTTAGGCTATACTGTAGAGGAAATGAGGCATATATGGGAAGTATTCGCACATGCTTACTTTGATGATAAAGATGAGGAATTTATCAAAAAAGCGGAAATGACGCTTGAGATATTTACGCCTTTAAGGATGCTTGTTCTCAGATTGGGTATGCCGTTTATATTTGATGATGATGTAGCAAGGCATTTAAAAAATTATGCGTTTAAACTGTATGATGAAGGCAAATGGGAGCTGCTTTTTTGAAAGGATAATATGAGGGTCGGTGAAAATGTAATTAAGGCTTTACAAAAAATTCATTTTAGTGTATTATATTATAGTAAACGACACCGAGAATGTTGTTTGCAACAAACCCTGCGGGGAATGAATATGGCTGTATACAAGGCATACAGCCACTGTATTTGTAAACGAAAATATTTTTTGTTTACGGGTATATATAACAGAAAGGGGAAATAAAATTATGAAACTTAAAAGATTCACGGCACTTCTTGCGGCAGGTGCATTTGCCGCTATGACATTGCTCTCGGGTTGTACTCAGGCAAAAGAGGAGAGTGCATCTTCGGCAGCATCTGCGGAAAAGACGGCGGAAAAATCCGAGGACAAGACAGCCGAAAGCACAGACGGAAAAGTATACAAAATAGGTCTTTGTCAGCTTGTTCAGCATGAGGCACTTGATGCCGCCACTCTCGGATTTGAGGACAAACTCAGGGAACTTCTCGGAAGCGAAAATGTGGAATTTGACTTACAGAATGCGGCAGGCGATTCCGCTACTTGCGCAACTATAGCAAACCAGTTCGTATCTGACGGCGATGATCTTATATTCGCTAATGCAACTCCTGCTCTTCAGGCTGCTGCTGCGGCTACTTCCGATATTCCTATCGTTGGTACTTCCATAACGGACTATGCTACTGCACTTGATATAGACAACTGGAATGGTACTACTGGAAGAAATATAACGGGTACCTGCGACCTTGCACCTCTTGACAAGCAGGCCGAAATGTTCAAGGAACTCCTTCCCGATGCAAAGAAGATAGGTCTGTTGTATTGTTCAAGCGAGGCAAACTCAAAGTATCAGATAGATAATATCAAAGAAGAACTTACTAAATTGGGATTTGAAACAACAGAATATACGTTTGCGGACTCCAATGATATAGCTGCTGTTGTTCAGACTGCCTGTGATGAAAGCGATGCACTGTATATCCCTACAGATAATACTGCCGCTTCAAATGCAGAGCTTATCGCAAATGTTGCAATGCCTGCAAAAACTCCTATAATCGCAGGTGAAGAGGGTATATGCAACGGCTGCGGTATAGCCACACTTTCCATCTCTTACTACAGCATAGGCGAAGAGGCTGCTCAGATGGCTTATGAGATACTTAAAAACGGTGAAAAGCCTGAAGAGATGAAAGTAAGATATTCGGAAGTTCCTGTTAAGAAATATATCAAGTCAAGGGTTGAGGAACTTGGCATAAAAGTACCCGATGATTACGAAGAAACAGACGTACAGTAATGGGATATACACGGCGGTGTAAAAGAATACAGCCGTTACAACCGAGAACGGAAATGCTTTCTGTTCATGAGTTATAATAACAAATATTATGCCGTACCTGTATGATATGGGTACGGCGAATGTTTGTCGGTAGGTACCGATGAATTTACAAAAAATATGCAAACTGATCGGTGCTATTCCGATTTAAGAAAGGAGATAATCAAATTGGATATTTTCAGTGCATTGCCGGGAGCTGCGGCACAAGGTATAATATGGGGCATAATGGCTATCGGCGTGTATTTGACTTACAGGATAATAGATGTTGCCGATCTTACGGTAGACGGAACTATGGCTACGGGCGGCGCAACGCTTGTAGTATGTGTTACCTCGGGAATGAACGTATGGCTTGCTATGGTGATAGCTTTCTTTGCAGGGTGTATTGCGGGACTTCTTACGGGGATATTTAATACAAAATTTGCGATACCTGCTATCCTTGCCGGTATTCTGACACAGCTTATACTCTATTCGGTAAATTTAAGGATAATGTCGGAAAAGGCAAATGTGCCGCTTTCGGTCGAAAAATATGATATTATATTGTCACTGAGAGATGTTCCTCATGCGATAATTGTCGGACTTATATTTACGGCACTGCTCATAGGCTGCTTTTACTGGTTCTTCGGAACGGAACTCGGACAATCGTTAAGGGCTACGGGCTGTAATGCAAATATGGCTCGTGCAAATGGCATAAATACGGACAGCAGAAGAATAATCGGTCTTGTACTCTCAAACGGTATCGTTGCTCTTTCGGGTGCGTTGCTTGCACAGTATCAAGGATTTGCGGATGTGAATATGGGAAGAGGAGCTATCGTTATAGGTCTTGCGGCTGTTATAATCGGACAGGTCATATTCGGAAAGATATTCCGTAATTTTGCTCTCAGGCTGCTTGCAACTGTGTTTGGCGGAATTATATATTATTCGGTTATCACACTTGTGCTTAAAATGGGTCTTAATGCAAATGACCTTAAAATGTTCTCGGCTATCGTGGTGGCTATATTCCTCGGAATACCTCACTGGAAAAAGCTGCTTGCACAAAAGGCCGCTGCAAGGAGGGGTTGAAATGCTGAAGATAAACGGAGTATATAAAACATTCAATATCGGTACGGTAAATGAAAAAAAAGCACTCAACGGCGTTGACCTCAATCTTAAAGAGGGCGATTTCGTTACGATAATAGGCGGTAACGGTGCGGGAAAATCTACACTGTTAAACAGTATCTGCGGTGTTTTTCCTGTGGATAAGGGAAGCATCGTGATAGACGGAACGGATATAACGAAACTTCCGGAACATAAAAGAGCATCTTATCTCGGAAGAGTTTTTCAAGATCCGATGATGGGGACAGCGGCTGATATGCAGATAGCCGAAAATCTTTCGCTTGCTTACAGAAGAGGGCAGAAAAGAAGGCTGAAATGGGCAATGCCAAAAAAGGAACTGGCGATGTATAAGGAAATGGTGGCACACCTTGGGCTTGGTCTTGAGGAGAGAATGACTACAAAGGTGGGGCTTTTATCCGGCGGGCAGAGGCAGGCTCTTACGCTTCTGATGGCGGTAATGAAAAGACCGAGATTATTGCTGCTTGATGAACATACGGCGGCACTTGACCCGAAAACTGCGGCAACAGTCCTTACGCTTTCGCAAAAGTTCATAGACGAGGATCATCTGACGGCTATGATGATAACACACAATATGAAAGATGCCATAAACTACGGAAACAGGCTTATAATGATGCACGAGGGCAGAGTTATATTCAATGTGGAAGGCGAAGAAAAGAAAAAGCTTACGGTGGAGGATCTGCTTAAAAAATTCGCAGATATAAGCGGCAGTGAATTTGCAAATGACAGAACTTTGCTGAATTAAAATATACGGTGTAATTATTCGTAAAATCCTTTATAATGAATAGATAAAATTTTAACGAGATAAATACCGATTAATTGTGAAAGTTGACGATTGAAATAAAATCGTAAAAAAATACTATTTATTTAGTCTAAATGTAACAGATAATTTAGCTTATATTTTCAAAGTTTTAATAAATATGATAGTTTTTTTAAAAAATGTGAAAAATTGCACAAAATTATTATACGTTATTTGTGCAAGAACAATATAGCTTGTTTTTCTTAAATAATGTATTATAATATTATCAGTGATTGCTATAAGAGCCAAAAATGATTTGAAAGCTCAAATAAATCGCTCATCGCAGGAGAGACATTTGACCGTATACTACGATATAACGGTAATGCACACAGTGGTTAAAGGCGATGAAAGGATAATGCGAAAAAGAGGGTTTCATCATTTAATATGAATCAAGGCTCACGGGAAAATCACACAGACACAAAAGGGAGGATTTTGTATATGGCACATTTAACACTTAAAAATATCGTAAAGAAATACTCTAATGGCTTTGTAGCTGTTAAAGATTTTAATCTCGATATCGAAGATAAAGAGTTTATCATCTTCGTTGGCCCATCAGGCTGCGGTAAGTCCACTACTCTTCGTATGATCGCAGGTCTTGAAGAGATCTCGGGCGGTGAATGCTGGATAGGAGATAAGCTTGTAAATGATGTATCTCCAAGAGACAGAGATATAGCAATGGTTTTCCAGAACTATGCTCTCTATCCTCACATGACTGTATATGACAATATGGCATTCGGTCTTAAATTAAGAAAAGTTCCTAAAGATGAAATAAACAAGAGAGTTCATGAGGCTGCTAAGATACTTGATATCGAACATCTTCTTGACAGAAAGCCAAAGGCTCTTTCAGGCGGTCAGAGACAGCGTGTTGCGATGGGTCGTGCTATCGTGCGTGAACCTAAGGTTTTCCTTATGGATGAGCCTTTATCAAACCTCGATGCTAAGCTGAGAGTTCAGATGCGTGCTGAGATAAGCAAACTTCATCACAGACTTCAGACTACTTTCATTTACGTTACACATGACCAGACAGAGGCTATGACACTCGGTACTCGTATCGTAGTTCTCAAAGACGGTATCATTCAGCAGGTAGATACTCCTCAGAATCTTTACAACAAGCCTGTAAACTTATTTGTTGCAGGTTTCATCGGTTCTCCTCAGATGAACTTCATTGATGCTAAGGTAGTAAGAGTAGGTACAGAAGTACTTATCTCATTCGGTGAATACAGAGTAAGACTTCCTGAGGCTAAGACAAGAAAGCTTATTGAAGGCGGTTATGTTGATAAAGATGTTATCCTTGGTATCAGACCTGAGGATATACATGATGAGGACATATTCCTTTCAAGTTCTCCTGAGAGTATCGTAGATGCGACTGTAGATGTTACAGAGCTTCTCGGTGCGGAAGTAAACCTTTACTTAAAGGTTGCAGGTCAGGATGTTACATCGAGAGTAAATTCACGTACTACTGCTAAGATCGGCGATACTATCAAGGTAGCATTCGACGTAAACAGAATGCACGTATTTGATAAGGCTACCGAACTTGCTATTGTAAACTGATAATGAAGAGAGTTATATGCTCTCAGGTAATTTCATAATACCATAAGGAGATGTCGGGAGCGTTTGGGACATTTGTCCTTGATACCGATCGTAGAGTCTGCGGAGTTTTTGAACGTAAGCGGGCGGATAGGTCGACATATCTGCGAGGGTTTGTGTGAGTATTGCTCAGTGCGGACTTTTGACAGTTTATAACAGGGCGGTATCGTGGTTTATGAAATACCTTTTGAATATGACTGCTGTGGTGATTGCTGCGGCAGTCTTTTTTTGCGTTGTCTGCGCTGCGATGATTTTATAGTTTGGTAAAAAAAAGACTGTGAAAGTTGAGGTTTTCACAGTCTTTTTTGGTGTTATTTTTTTATCAAAATCACTGCTTTATTATACTCTACTAATGTTTCCGAAGCATACGAAGCGGCAAGTACAATCAACGGAAATATTGATATAACAGCTGCAGGCGGTGCGACTGTTTCGGCGAAATATGTGTATGCAAACAACAAAGCTTATTTTGTGCTTGATTTCAATTTAACAAATGTTGCTGAAAATGTAACCGGTCTTAAATATCAAGGCAAAGATGTAACCTTATATAAAAAGATCCAGTTTTCTGATGAAAACGATATAATAACTGCTGATGAAAATCATGCTTTGTATGGGTTTATTGTAACTGACGGTACAGACAAGGGTGTAGCTTCAGTTAATGCGACTGTAACAGCAGTAACAGAATAAGGAGATGTGACTAAATGAAAAAATATACAAAACCTGTCGCTGAAATAGTTATATTTGAAAGTACAGATATTATAACATTAAGCGGTAATGGAACACAGGAAAATATTGGTGGAATGACTGCCGAAGCATTGGGAATCAGTCTTAACAGCTGATATTTTACAGATTATAGATAGTTTTCTATTGTCTTGTTTGCCTTTGAACTCGGCTATAGAGTCGGCAAACGTAACAGCAGTAAAAAACCGTCGATAACAGTTATCGGCAGTTTTTTGTTCTTTCAGAATGATATTATAAAGGAAAAAAATAACCGCCACCCTTCTCCAAAAGTTTGCGGTTATTTCTGAATAACAAATAATTTTGAGGTCACCGTTTATTGTTAGGCAGTGTTATTTACAGTTCCTTACTCTTTATTCTTTTTACTTTTTCGGTAAAGGACTATTTTTTTTCCTATTACCTGAACGACTTCTGATTTTGTTCTTTCGGAAGCTGTCTGTGCTACATATTTTACGTCTTCCATACAGTTATTCAAAACTGTGCCTTTTATAAGCTCCCTTGCTTCCAGTGCCTCGTCTATGCTTTTTACAAGCTCGGGGGTAACTCCGCCCTTGCCAACCTGAAAAATGATGTCAAGACCGTTTGCCTGAGCTCTTAATGCGGCTCTTTCTTTACTTGTGAGCATATTTTCCTCCTATTTATAATAATCAAATTCAAGGTCGTATATCCTTACGGTATCGCCCTCTTGTATTCCCTTTTCTTCAAGTGCTTTTATAATGCCCTTATCTCTGAGGTATTTCTGGAAAAATGCAAAGCCTTTTTCCGTTTCGATATTTGTATATCCCATCATCTTCTCAACGCCTTTACCCTCGACGACATAATAGTTATCTTCGGGTACGGTTATGGTAAATGCAGCTTCTTCTTCCGGCGTTATATCAACGTATTCTTCAAAATCTTCCTCGAATACGATGTCTTCGGGATATTCTTTGAGTATCTGTCCGACACATTGAAGTAATTCTTCAAGTCCGGTATTTGTTGCGGCGGATATAGGAAAAACTTTTACATTTTCTTTTTCAAATTTTTCTTTAATTCTTTCGTAATTTTCCTTTGCCTCGGGGATGTCCATTTTATTTGCGGCTATCACCACAGGACGGGCAAGAAGTTCTTCCTTGTACTTTCTGAGTTCTTCGTTTATAAGCTCTATATCTTTTATCGGATCGCCGCCCTCTATTGCTGCGGCATCAACGACATGGATAAATACTTTCGTTCTTTCGGTATGGCGTAAAAATTCAAAGCCAAGACCGACACCCTCGCTTGCACCCTCTATAAGACCCGGTATATCAGCCATAACAAAATCGTCACCACGGCTGCTGCGAACTACACCTAAATTGGGGGCGATAGTGGTAAAATGGTAATTTGCAATCTTGGGGTTGGCATTTGTTACCATTGAGAGAAGAGTGGATTTTCCGACATTGGGCAGACCTATCAAGCCTACATCGGCAATAAGTTTAAGCTCAAGGATGACATCGTATTCTTTTGATGTTCTTCCCCTTTCGGCATAACGAGGGGCTTGTCTTGTGGGGGTCGCAAAGTGCTGATTGCCTTTGCCGCCTTTGCCGCCTTTTATGATTATCTTCTGTTCTCCCGGAACTACCATATCTGCCATGACTTTATTTGTTTCGGCTTCTCTTATTACAGTTCCGACAGGGACTTTGATCACGACGCTCTCTCCGTCCGCACCCGAGCAGTTTCTTTTGCCGCCGTCGGCTCCGTTATGAGCCTTGAAAACTTTTTTATATCTGAAATCTACGAGATTATTGGAATCCGTATCCGCAACAAAAATGACATCTCCGCCCTTACCGCCGTCACCGCCGTCGGGACCGCCGTTTGTGATGTATTTTGCACGATAGAAAGAAACAGCACCGTTTCCGCCGTTTCCGCCTTTTATATGAATTTTTACTCTGTCAGCGAACATATTGAGCCTCCTTTTTCATTTATATAAAAAAGGTGTTACAAAAAATGCAACACCTTTGAATATATCTATTATTCGGCTACAGGATAAACAGAAAGCTGCTTCTTATCTCTGCCCTTTCTTTCATATCTTACTGTACCGTCAACCAATGCGAATAAAGTATCGTTGCCGCCTTTACCTACATTGATACCCGGATGTATCTTAGTACCTCTCTGAGTGAAGAGGATATTGCCTGCCTTTACGAACTGACCGTCGGCACGCTTTGGTCCGAGTCTTTTAGATTCAGAATCACGTCCGTTCTTAGTAGAACCGACACCTTTTTTATGTGCGAAGTATTGAAGGTTTAATCTTAACATTTTTTGCACCTCCTCTGTCAGATACTTTTGTTTTTGTCAATTAATTTTATTTCTGCGGAATATTCTTTTTCAATATCCGAAAGACCCAAAAGGAGAGAATTAAAAAGAAGATCTATATCGTGAATATCCTTTCCCTCTCTGACGGAGGGGATCTCTATCCGGAGAATACCGCCGTTTTTTTCATCGGCGATACATGAAAAATCTTCATCAGTGAATCTTTCAATGCTGTTTACCGTATTGAGAGCAAGAACGGAAACCGCCGAGCAGACAATACTTTCTCCATGGTCTTTTATTGAAAAGCCGTATATACGACCTTTTTTATTTCTGAATATTTCAGCTTTTATCATAGCGATCAACCGTTGATCTTTTCGATCTTGAGCATTGTGTAAGGCTGTCTGTGTCCCTTTTTCTTATGGAAACCTTTCTTAGGCTTATACTTATAAACGATAACTTTTTTAGCCTTACCGTCACCTATAACAGATGCAGTTACGCTTGCACCGCTTACTTTAGGAGTGCCGACCTTGATATCGTCACCGCTGCCAACAGCCAATACATTCTCGAAAGTATAATTGCTGCCTGCTTCAACACCTAATTTTTCAACCTTGATAACATCGCCCTCGCTTACCTTATACTGCTTAGAGCCTGTTTCGATAATTGCGTACATGAGATACACCTCCTTATTAGAGATACTCGCCGGATATGGTACACCGAAGTGATTTCGACCTCTCCGAGCGGCCAAACAAGTATTATAATAGCATAATTACGGCTGTCTGTCAATAGTTTTTTCAAAATAAAATAAAACAAAAATTCATTTTATTTTATACCGGCGTGCAAAAAGATCTGCACACTCAGTATAATTTATGTACACGGCTGCGTATAAGGTAAATAGCCGCTTTGCGGCACGCAGTCGGTACGCCCGAAAGCGGAAAAATTTACCGCTTTCGAGTATATTTTAACTTATTTCAACTTATTTAAGCTTTATTGCGGCAACGGTATTTCATAAAATAATCTTGCACCGTTTTTGTCTGCATACCAAATCAGTTTATTTCCGAAAAGCAGCGGTTTCTGGTAAAGCGAAATACCGTCATAATGCTTGGTCGATGTCAGGAAATTACCGTTTTCGTCAATTTTTGCAGAGCAGACACCTTTTTCGTCATTCCAGAGCAATATAAATTCAGATGTACCTGTCTTTATTATATATGGTGCACCGCCTGCATTACGGTTTGGCGATTTTATAATTATTTTTTTTGTATCACCTGTATTTTTATTGCAAACAATCAGATATTTCTGAGGATCTTCATTTAACGTATTTTCATCATACTGTGAGTGCATGGAAATAAGGTAATTATTTTCCGAAGACTCAAAGCCTGCAATTATGACACCTGTTTCATTTTCTCCTATCTCTCCTGCAATCTTAAAAATATCGTATGAAGCAGGCCATGTGAATTCAGATGTTATTTTGGAAAATTTTCCGTTTTTCAGCGGCTTATCCCATGAATGCAAAACAACGGAACGAGGGTAAGCATCGCCAAGATCGAGTGTTGCAAGTTTATTATCATCATCAAATAAAATATACTGGTCGAAAGAATGTGATACATATTCATCCCCGCCGATCTCACTTCTTTCATCTGCGATCTGCATTTTATCAATATCTATGCTGAAAGTGATGTTGGATTGATGATTAAGATCATCGCCGGATCTATACATTTTATGAGCAGTATGTATATAAAGATAACCGTCCGATTCTGTCATTCGCAAAGTACCGGAAGCAAAAGGTTCAACTGTATTATTCTTTTTAAAATCAAGCGAACCGATCCTATTCCAATCCTTTGAATATTTTACTATCCTGAAAGTGGTCTTATTATCGTCTTCTTCGTAATTATCCTGACCGAATACGGCAAAGTTATAATCATTGCCTATATATATCCCACCGTATCGCTGCAATTCAAGGTTTATACTTTTGCTTGATATCAATTCAAAGCTGTTTGGATCGTATGTATCTATACAGATACGGTCGTTATTAAATTCGGCAACATTGATCTCATTTTTGTTCTCACTGTAAATATTCTGTGTTTTTGGAGATGACCATACAGAATATTGATTTGGCACTTCAGGGTTTATAGATTCCTTAGTGCTTCTTTCCGTCAAAACAGTATATTCCGGTATAGGATATATGATCACATTGTTTTCTTCGCTGTCATATCTGACATCTATATCAAGGAACTCCTTGAGATCACGAAGCTTAAAGAAATTATTGCCGTTTATATTATATGCTTCGGGAGTGTAGGTTTTTCCATCGACAATTATGTTGATATTCGATAAAACGGCATTCTGCGGCGAATCATCGAAACCCGATACTTCGTAGGTATTGCCGCCGACGATTACTTTAAACGGTTGGTAGTCTTCTTCATTTTCCCATGGACCGCTGTATTGAGTACCCTTTGTTATCAGTATGCTGTTTGTTTCCTGCTGCCAGCTGATATCAAAATCGTAAGATGTATACCTTAATTCATTGGCTATATCTCTCAGCTTGTAATAGTTACTGCCATTTATATTATATGGTTTGTGATGATTTTT
>JAFUUG010000414.1 GCA_017483905.1 Bacillota bacterium | reverse complement strand
CAAGTCCCTTTCTCTTCTTCTCTTCAACCGAAGTCGTAGCCTTTATTATTTCATGTACCTTTTTAACTATCGTTTTTGGAATTATTCCATGTTTTCTGTTATAATCCGATTGTATATTTCTTCTTCTGTTAGTTTCCGTTATTGCCTTTCTCATTGATTCTGTCATAACATCGGCATACATTATGACTTTGCCGTCGGCATTTCTCGCCGCTCGTCCTATCGTCTGTATAAGCGATGTTTCCGACCTGAGAAACCCCTCTTTATCTGCATCCAGTATCGCAACAAGTGAGACTTCAGGTATATCAAGACCTTCTCTCAGAAGATTTATGCCCACAAGCACATCAAACACATCAAGTCTCAGATCTCTTATTATTTCAAGTCTTTCAAGTGTATCTATATCCGAATGAAGGTATCTTACCCTTATCCCGCTCTCTGTCAGATAGTTTGTCAGATCCTCCGCCATCTTTTTCGTAAGCGTAGTCACAAGCACTTTCTGTTTTTTATCCGTTACCCTGTTTATCTCACTTATAAGATCGTCTATCTGTCCCTTTACGGGTCTTATATCTATTTCGGGATCGAGCAGTCCCGTCGGTCTTATTATCTGTTCTGCCGTATATTCCGAATGCTGCTTTTCATATACATTGGGCGTTGCCGATACAAAAAGCATCTGATTTATTTTCTTTTCAAATTCATCAAATTTAAGTGGTCTGTTATCAAGTGCCGAAGGAAGTCTGAATCCATATTCCACAAGATTTGTCTTTCTCGATCTGTCGCCCTCATACATTGCCCTTACCTGTGGCACTGTAACGTGTGATTCATCTACTATCATCAGAAAATCATCGGGAAAATAATCTATGAGAGTATGCGGTGTACTTCCCGCCGCTCTTCCCTCAATATGCCTTGAATAATTTTCTATTCCCGAACAGAATCCCATTTCACTCATAAGTTCTATATCATAATTTGTCCTTTGTTCAAGTCTTTGAGCCTCCAGCAGTTTTTCCTCGCTTCGCAGTTCTTTAAGTCTTTCTTCCAGTTCTTCTTCTATCCTCTTGATTGCAAGAGCCATTTTTTCCTTGCTTGTAACGAAGTGTGATGCCGGAAATATCGCAATATGCTCTCGTTTTCCGAGGATCTCCCCGGTTAGAGTATCTATCTCCGTAATACGGTCTATCTCATCTCCGAAAAATTCTATCCTTACCGCAACATCGGAAGAACCTGCCGGAAATACTTCCACCACATCGCCCCGCACCCTGAAAGTACCTCGCACAAAATTCATATCATTTCTGTCATATTGTATCTCGACAAGTTTTCTCAGCACATCATCTCTGTCCTTTATCATTCCGGGTCTTAACGACAGACACATTTCCTTATAATCTATCGGCGCACCAAGACCGTATATACAGGAAACACTTGATACGATCACCACGTCATTTCTCTCTGAAAGAGCCGCCGTTGCCGAGTGCCTTAATTTATCTATCTCATCATTTATGGACGAATCCTTTTCTATATAGGTATCCGTCTGCGGAACATAAGCCTCGGGCTGATAATAGTCGTAGTAACTCACAAAATATTCTACCGCATTATTCGGAAAAAAAGTCTTAAATTCATTATAAAGCTGTGCCGCAAGTGTTTTATTATGGGCAAGCACGAGTGTCGGTTTATTTAATTTCTGTATGATATTAGCCATAGTAAATGTTTTTCCCGAACCCGTCACCCCGAGAAGAGTCTGAAATTTTTTTCCGTCAATAAATCCTTTTGCAAGAGATTCTATTGCCTCAGGCTGATCCCCCGTCGCCTTAAATTCCGATACCAGTTCAAATTTATCCATACTATCGCCCTCTTAAAATTTTTCTCACTTTTCAATCATATTCATTATTATATCATACACATATTCTTTTGTAAACATTTGTTCGTAAAATTTCATTGCTTTTCAGTTCAGACACAGCAATTTAAAAACAGACAACACCGACAAGTTTCCTCATCGGCATCATCTGATTCCAATATCTTATCTATCTGTTTCCCACATCAAGTCTGTAAACTCCGATTATCACCTTTTCCCCGCTATCCTCATTAACAAGTACAGCCCTCAGAAATACCGGTATAGCTTCTCCCGCAATAATGACATGATATCCTATCGTAAATACACCTTTTTCCCTGATTCTGTTCAGCACATTTTCTTTTGTAAATTGTTTCATGAACATTTTTCGATCGTTCTCAGGCAAGGTATTAAGCGAATTTTCAAGAGCCTTTTGAAAAAACTTTGTTCCGTTCTTTGCAAGTCCCAATGATTCATATTGTGCAGCCGCCCTGTATTCTTCATATTCATCGGTTTTTGCATCAATCGTATAAATACATAAGAAATTATCGGATAGAGCCATTATCCTTGAATATGCAAGTTCGTTCCTCTGTATTCTTTCAAGCATCTCCTTTTGTTTCATGTGCTGATCCACATTGCTGATACCTATAATAATATGACCGGGATCATCCTGCATACGCATTGTTTTCAGATGAACATATATAGGCTCGTCATTTATTATCAGGCGGTACGAAACAGAAAAGAACCCACATTCATCGATCTCCCGAAGAATATTTTCTTTTGTGAATACTTTCATAAATTTGTCATGATCTTCATGATACAATCGTTTGAGTGCATCTTCACGACTTTTCCTGAAAAAGTCGGTATCGTGCCGTTCTATCGCAAGTTCATCCGCTCCGTCTTTTGTTGTATATTCAAAGAATGTATCATCATTTATATTGACATAGAACAAATTAAAATAATCTGCCGCAAGTGCCCTTGCTATACTTGCATAAGACGTTCCCCTTTCGCTGCCCGATACAGAAAGCACCGCAACAGCTATTGCCGTAGTTCCCGTAACAGGATTCATTCCGAGCCTGTGAAGACATGAATGAGCAATTGCACCGCTCGGCAATTTTTCATCAACATACAGATTACCGTTCTCTTTACTGCTCTTTACTAATGCCTGCATAAACGGCGAAAGCATAGACTCTGCCTTATCCTGAAACGGTTCAACTTTATTGTTTATCCTGAAGCCGAAATGCCTTTCCATAAAGTCACGATATGACTGATTGCTTCTCGAAAAACGAACTTTACCGTCATTTATTTCAATAATAGACATCGGCAGCGTGTTAAAAAAGTTATTGAACTCACCCGAATTATTCTGTGCAATTATCGAAAGATCATATAAATTGACACGACCCACAGATTCATAGTAATCCGATTCTTTCGGATTCTCAAATCCGATCTGCTCACCTTTTTTATATCTTTCAAATATCTGTTCAACGGGTATCGGCTTACAAAAATAATATCCCTGCAATTTTGAGCAGCCTGCCTCCTGCAAGAACTGCACCTGCTCTTTTGTCTCAACACCCTCGCAGATAGTTTCTATTCCGAGGGCATTAGCCATTTTTATCATTTCCGTAAGAATGATCCTGCTTCTGTCATTCTGATTGAAATTATGCATAAAACGCATATCGAATTTCATAAGGTCAAATTTTATATCCTGCAAAACATCAAGTGAAGAATATCCGCTTCCGAAGTCGTCCATCCAAACGGCAAATCCAAGCTCTCTGAACCTCTCTATCTGTTTTGTGATAAACTCAAAATCTTTTCCTACTATGCTCTCCGTTATCTCAATGCTGATAAGACTGCGATTCACTCCTGCCCCGTCAACACGTCGTCGTATTTCCTCGACTATATCACAAGTATCAAAATCGGAACGTGACAGATTTATCGACTGCGGTACAATATGAAATCCCGCTTCCGAAAGATTTTTTATTTTTTCCATTACGCAATCGACTATATACAGATCAAGTTTGTATATAAGTTTGTGTTCTTCAAGTACCGATATAAAATCAGCCGGTGACATAAATCCGACTTGAGGATCTATCCACCTTGCAAGAGCCTCTTCATCACAGACCCTTCCGTTTACCGCACGGACTATCGGCTGATAATATACCGTTATCCATTTTTCCTTTATCGCCTTGTCAATATTTGCAATTACGTACTGTTGCTTTTCCTCGGCACTTTTCATTGACATATCGTAATAGCTGTATGATGAAGTATATTCGTTTTTAAGCGTATCACAGGCAAATTTTGCTCTGTCGCAAGCCACACTCGCAATAGTTCCCTCTGCCCAGTTCAGATAAATACCGACATGAAGCGGAAGAGAATTTCCGTCATTTAATTTACAGCAATCCTCAAAAAGAGAATCAAGCGTATCTTCTATTCCGTCTGTTTGAGCAACTATAGCAAAATGATCTTGTCCCAGTCGGCAGCAATTCTCATTTCCGAAATATCCGGCAAGTATCCTTGCAAATTCTCTCAGCAGTTCATCCCCCTCCGCAAAACCATATTTATGATTGAAGTATTTTATTCCGCTGAAGTCCATAAACATAACTGCTGACTTTCCGCCCTCGCTGATTATAGCATCTCTTTTTTTTACAGAAAGTTCAAAAAAGTATGTCATGCTCGGAAGTCCCGTCAGATAGTCATAATAGCTTGCTTTCAGAAAACTTTCTTCATAAAGGGCATTTTTCATTCTATTTCCAAGCTGTACCTGCGTATCGTGTTCATCATTATAAGTTCCTTCGTTTGTATACCATACCTGAGCGATCCTCTCACCTGTTACCGTAGATATATGCTCTCCCTGTGCATGGATAATATTATATCCACCCTTTTTATTTTTAGACCTGTATACAACATCATAGTCGCCTTTATCCGTTGCAAATTTAAATGCGGCATCGGCGATACGGGCAGCATCATCATGATGTGTATCCTTATACATATCATTGTCCATATCATGATATGCCTCTGATATATCATCATATCCGAACAGCTTACAAAATCCGCCGGATAATGCAAGAGTTACCACTCTGTTTTCTACAAGCTGATATATTGCAAACGGCATCATCGATCGCTCGATAGTCCGTATTTGTTCATCGGGAATACAGTATTTCTTCATAGTCATCCCCCCTTATTCCAAAAATTTTCAAAATAAAATTAATCATAGTCTATTTGCGATTTTCTCTATCTTTGAAACAGATAGTTCTGAAATATCAGCAATTTCATCAAAAGTATACTTTTTCTATCATTTTTTTGCTAACAACATTGCTCTCTCACAATTTTCTTCTTTATATTCTTTTTTCAATGCAGCTAATGTTTTTTCATTATATTCGGTTATACACATAAGCTTCACCTCTGCTCTGTTAGTACGACATCCTCAAAACAGCCTAAGTTCTGTCTTGTAAATCACAGTTTTTACATTATTTATATTAATCACTCACCCTTTATCTTGACCGTGACCGTATACTCTCCACCTGCTGTCTTCTCCACAAGACTCTCCATATTTTCCTTAGCGGCCTCTTTTGCACTCTCCCGATATTCCGATGCGGAAACGCTCTTTCTTATCTCATCTTTTGCGACTTTTGCCATATCGTTATATTCTTCGGGTGTGAGTTTATATTCTCCGAAAGCGAATATTCCCTTTTCCGTCTTTTTAAAAGCTGTTTTTTCTTCATCAAGATATACGTCTTCAAGCACAGGTTTATCAATATATATCGTCATCGTTTTATTTTCGTCATCAATTTCAATATCATTCTTATCGAAATTTCTCAGATCAAGTACATATTGCCCCTTTCCGTAAAAAGTCACATTCTTCGATTTTTCAAATATCTTCATATTATGAAAACTCTTGCTTATCTCAACTTCCTGCGATGCCTCTACATCAAGGACTATAATTTTATTCTGCTTTTTTACTTTTTCTATTACAGCCTCGGCTATTCTGACTTTTTCCGACACAAAGATTCCTTGATTTTCGGATATAGTTGTTTTTTCTGCCGTATTCCAACTATAGATAAAAAATCCCGTCAGCCCGATAAGTAAGACGCAGAACAAAACCATAATTGCTGTTATTCCTGCCACGACAGCAATTATTATCTTCTTTTTATCTTTCGCATCATCCTTCATAATTCGATACACTTACCCCCGACAAAAGTACTCAGCACCTTTCCTCTGAATTTCATTCCGCTGTACGGTGAATACTTCGCCTTTGAAAGAAAATCTTCCGGATTTACCTCATACTCTTCATTTACATCAACTATAATAAGGTCGGCATCATACCCCTCTTTTATCTTCCCTTTGTTTTCAAGTCTTAATAATTCCGCAGGTTTAGTTGACATCTTTTCAACCAGATCTTTCAGCTTGAATTTGTCGTTATCCACAAGATTACTCAGTGCCACCGAAAAAGCCGTTTCAAGTGCCGATATTCCAAACGGGGCATTGTCAAATTCCGTATTTTTTCTCTCTACAGATACAGGTGTATGTCCCGTTGAAATAATATCTATAGTACCGTCAAGAAGTCCCTCTTTTATAGCCTCTGTATCCTCTTTTGTCCTCAGCGGCGGCATTACCTTTGCATAAGTATTGTAGTCCTCTATCGCCTCATCTGTAAGTGAAAAATAATGAGGACAAGTGCTTGCCGTTATCTTTATTTCGGGACAAGTTTTTTTTG
>JAFUUG010000413.1 GCA_017483905.1 Bacillota bacterium | reverse complement strand
ATTTTTGACATTCTTGTTTTTCTTTTTTATATTCAATTTCTCTTGCATGGCACAAAAATTTACTGACAAATTCGTCAATTTCATTGTTTGCAGGACAATTTTTGTAACCCCTACATTGAATGATACGACCATTACGGTATTCCAAAGTATAATATGGTGTCCTTATATCATCCTTTCGCCGAATGAAAAATATCTTTGTTTTACCCTCGGCTACCTTAGTAATATAGTTTTTTACACAATGTTTAAGAAGTCTGCTTTCTTTTTTAAAGACACCTTCCGAATCCGGGACAACAAGCACAAAATCGTTATATTCAAAAGCATATTCTTTATATTCTTTCAGAACCTCCATAAGCATAAAATGTATTTCTTTGTTCCTTGCCTTGTATTTTCTACGAAGAAAATCGGCATATTTGTTCGATACTATATCGTGTGCCGTATAAAAAATAGGTGGAAACAAAATTCTGTTGCCTTTCAATTTATACCCCAATGTATCACACCATTTCAAATATTCATTCCAATCTTTAAATATCGCTTTTATAACTTTCTCCGAATCCTTTTCTTTATTATCTGTTATATTATTTAAAACTATCTCGTATTGTCTTTCCAAAAATTCTGTGATGCGTAAAACAGGTGCATATTTACAAACAGAAAGTAAATCTATTCCTTTCTTATAATAATCCCAAATCAGCTTTATCTCATCAAATGTGAAATTCTTGTTTACCCGGCAGATCCTCTGTAACAAATAAAGTAAACAACTATCACCATTAAACTCTTTCAGAAAAGTAAATTCTTTTTTGGTAAGTTTCAAGATATCTACGATGCTATTCGCTTCCTTATTTACGGACACATTTTCCCTATAACAATACCAATCCCACATTAACGACCTAAGCAGACTATAAAGTTTTAATTTCACCAAATACTCCCAAAACAGATTCTTCCTAAACTGAAATATGTACATAAGATATTCAAAAGACAACCCTAAATGGTCCTTCACAATTAGATCTAATGCAGAATATTGGTAGGGAGTTCCTTTTATAAGTGACTTTATATTTTTTTCGTAGAGAACACTTTTTTCACAGTTATATCTATTTCCATCATAATACCAGCCATCATACTGCAAATTTGGCACATAATAATTTTCAAAACATTTGTATTTATCCTCATGATAAAATGTACGGCAAAGCTCTGCCGCAATTATTCTGTAATTTCCTTTTTCTCCCCTGCCGCAATATATTTTATCTACCTTAAAAGTACGCAATACAAATTTATGATCTTTTGTTTTTTGAAAAATACTGCACCACACAGAATCTATTTTTACCTGAGGAAATCTTTTACGAGCTTTATATGTTATGCTGCTTTGGCAGAATGGACATTTACCGTTTTTATTGTTCCTGATTTTAAGATCTCTGCTATCAAGCATCATATCATTTCCGCAATGAGTACAGTAGGCTTTGAAAAAACTGCTGTTTTTATTATAGTCATATATTATATAACGGCTAAACAAAAGTGCCGTATCCACTATCCATTTATTAAAATTCTTTGGAAGTTCTCTCAGTTGTTTCATATAGAAATCGATCTCTTCAAATTCTTTATTATGTTTTTTAATGAGTTTTTCATAAAGAATATTATTTTGAAAAAATCGAATTACCTTATATAATTCTTTTCCCGATTTAAGTTCTCCGGCATTTATGTTAAAAAATAATTCTGCTTTACGCAATGTTTTATCCGAAGCATAGAGCGTATCTGTATTATTATAATTATAAAATGAAAAATTTTCTAATATGCTGCTCATTTTTCCTGTATACCATTTTATTTTTTCATTTCTTATATCCTGTGTTATGTACTCATTTTTATGAAAAAAAATTCTTATAAACGGAAAATATTCATTAAATCGCTTATTATCATATAAGTCAGCATCAAAGTTTTTATCGGTAAAAATATTTAGTATAAAAAATCTTTTATGATCGATCACCTTAAATTCAGCCGTCACTATCAGATTTTCGTCATGTCTTGAATGTATACTGTTTGGAAGAGTCGGTCTTTTGATTTTTGATAGTAATCTTTTACTCATCTCCTCACCCCCTCAATCAAATAGATCTTCAATCGATACCTGCACATCCGCCGATATTTTTCGTGAACGCATTTCATCACTCATATCAGATGCAAATATTTCTTTTTTATACCACATATCATAGAACCTGCATTCCCAAATTACATAACTATGATTTTGCCATTAACGGTGTAACATCCAAATCATTATAGAGTTGCTCCTGCTTTTTTAGTACTTCGCCAACGGTCAAAGCGTTGTCGGGCGATTCGTAACACTCAATGACATCAAGTTCATCAAGTAATTTACGTATGGTATAGTTTGCAAACAATCCTTTTTCTTGCATTTTCCCTTTGATATAAGAAAGATATATCAAGGCAACAAACTCAACAAATAGTTTTCCTTCCAAAGCCAATTCTGAT
>JAFUUG010000412.1 GCA_017483905.1 Bacillota bacterium | reverse complement strand
ATTTGTGAAAGTTCTTCGTTATAGTTCATCAATCTCACCGCCAATCTTTACTGTCTTATTTTCCGCATCCCATTCGATTTCACGATTTATTTCTTTCGCAATATCTCGCACATAACAATAGGCAGAGCCATTGTAAATCTCGGTATGTATGTCAAGTAATTTTCCATCAGCCATAACCCGTTTTCTTTCCGCATTCCAGCCGACTTCAATACCAAGCATATTTAATACATCTCTCGCACGAACAAGGTTATAACCATTATTATTCACACCGCTTACATTCTCTTTTGTATTCCCGACCTGCGCCTTTACGGTATGGAATTCAAGAACGGCTCCGTTGTTCTCTTTCGTTTGGTTCGTCAAAAAAATGTACTCCACAAAACTTATGCTGCACCGTATATTTTCTATTGTGTCAAAATGGTATTTGTAATTGCTTACGGATACCGCAATGTTGAGCAGTTCGTTCAACCCGTCGGTCACAACTATCCTCATCGGTATTTTGTTTGTTGCCACATAGCCTAATAGGTTTAATATTTCCGTTCCCGTATTTTTCGCAAAGTCATAATGCTTAGTTGGCAAGAATAACTCCATTGAAAAACTCCTCGGTTTTTTATTTCCGAGGAGCGTTAATGTGTTGTTTTGTGTTGTAAAGGATTCGTTTTGAAGTTCCTGTACGATGTCGGGCAGCTCGTTCGGGATAACAGGCACTTCAACGACCTTTTCGTTATTGTTGTAGCTGAACAGCATTTTAATAGGTGTCAAGAAATCACCCCCCAATAAAAAATCCCGATAGCATTTTCGTTATCGAGATTAAAATAGTCTATTAGTGTAAATCCAAAATTTATTTATTCTTCTTTTTATTGTGAAGCGATTTTTCCATTGCTTCATTGGCTTCTTCATCCCATACGGTTCGCTCCGGACCAAGTGTACCGTACATTGTATTCTCAAATGAGTATGTTATTTTTGCGGTCTTGATAAGCCTTTCATTGTCAATGTCGTCTTTAAAAGTACCAAGCTGACCATATATATCTTGCGTTATTTCATAGTTATACTGCTCGCGCCCCTCGCGGCTTGTATATATTATTTCAGCAAAATACCGTCTTGAGTCAGGGTCATAAAACGCACTCCAGTTGTTTCCGTGTTTTTCAGTTTTCATTTTTATCCTCCCTTACAAATTAGAATTCGTTAATAAACAGAGACGCATAAATCAGTCGAGCGGAACAAACAATTCCAAATCGTTGACCGCATCAACGGAGTTCTCGTATACTTTCGTACACTCCCGATCTATGTATTTATCTGCAACATAATCGTCAGTAAATATGTAGAATGAGTATCCTTTAGGAATGGAATATTCCATTGTTTGCTCCTCATCGGTGTCGGGTCCGTATGTCACCTTGACAGTTCTGCACTGAGCCGGAGCTTTAGCAGCCGCTACGAAATTCTTATTTTCTTCGCATTCAAGCGGATCAGGAAAGTCCACGTTATAGGAGTACTTTTCAACATAATAAATATCTGTGGAGCCATCAGTATAAAATACAGCAGTTTCATGCTCAAGCAGTTCTTT
>JAFUUG010000411.1 GCA_017483905.1 Bacillota bacterium | reverse complement strand
TTCTTCCTGTGTTATCTCTCCATTCATATACGGTTCATACGCATCGGTATTGATCTTTTCTATCGTAGGACTCATCACCAGAAGCGTTATGAATAAAGCAAGACCTATTACCACTTGATTGGGCGGTATCGTCTGTGTACCCATCGCAGCTCTGATAAAGTGCAGCACGATTATAACCCTTGTAAAACAAGTAAGTGTTATCAATATAGAGGGTGCAAGCGTAACTATCGTTATCAGCAACAGCAACTGAATAGTTGAAGCTGTCTGTCCCTCCCCTCCGACAGATATCGTAACGGCAGGAATTATCTCACCATTTTCCGTCAAAGGTTTATTTTCGATATTTTCTTCGGCATTTGAAGTTATCGGTGCCGCAAAAATATTCGTTGTTACTGTTCCTGCCGTAATTATTATCATCACGGCAAGAAAAATCCTGATATATTTCATATTATTAAACGATCCTTTCGGGCAATCATATCACCCGTTTTTTTCTTTACCGCTTTTTATTTTATCAATGCAATCTTTTATTACATTTTCAAACTTCAATTCAAAATTCTTATTTTCATTAATTTTAAGCTTGTCTTCATCAATTTCCGATATAAGATTTATATTATCCTTAGTTACAGAAATCAGAAAAAACTTTTCGCCGACTTTTATTATTTGCAAACTTGCATTTATCCCAAGAGATAATGTTTCGATTATCTTTATATTACCCCTCGTAATTCCGCCTGCTTTAGCTCTTGCAATAAGTTTTGTCGAATAATAAGCAAGAAATAAAATAAAAACAAAAACTACAATTAGGAAAAAAAACTGGCCAAGCATATTAATTATCGAAGACCAGTTATTTTCGCTGACTTTATTTACATTAACTGCGGCATTTGTAGCAAAAGAATCATACATTTAGCCGATAACCTTCTTAACAGCTTCCAAAACTCTGTCTGCCTGGAAAGGTTTAACTATGAAATCTCTTGCTTCCGCCTGTATAGACTCAATAACCATCGCCTGCTGACCCATAGCGGAACACATGATTATAAGTGCATTAGGATCTTCTCCCTTGATATCCTTTGCCGACTGGATACCATCCATCTCAGGCATTGTTATGTCCATTATTACAAGTTCAGGTTTAAGTTCTTTATATTTTTCAAGAGCCTTAGCACCGTTTTCCGCTTCTCCTACTACATTGTACCCGTTTTTCACAAGAATATCCTTGAGCATCATTCGCATGAAAGCTGCGTCATCCACCAAAAGTATACTTTTATCTGCCATTTTTTACCACTCCTTAAATTTATATAACATATTTTGTTTTTTTGTTTGATTTTTTTATTATATCATACTTTTATATGTATTGCACTACTTTTTTTAAATTCTTTCGTCTTCTTTTACAATATCCGTTATACGAATACCGAAGTTTTCATCTATAACCACGACTTCACCCTTAGCGATATTTTTGCCGTTTACAAATATATCTATCGGCTCACCTGCTATCTTATCAAGCTCTATTACCGTACCCGGTGAAAAATCGAGAATTTCTTTTATCAATTTATGTGTTCTTCCCAGTTCTACCGTAACCTCAAGAGGAACATCTCTTATTATGCCAATATTCTGTCTTTCCTGTTTAAGCCCCTCAAAATCAAAATTCTGAAATTGTGCAGGCTGTACATCAACACTTGGCTGCGGCTGATACATTGGCTGCTGATACATCGGCTGCTGATACATCGGCTGCTGATACATTGGCTGCTGATACATCGGTTGCTGATATGGATCAGGCATCGGTGCAGGTGCAGGTGTTGGTGCAGGTGCAGGCGTTGATGCAGGTGTTGGTGCAGGTGCAGGTGTTGGTGCAGGTTCTTCCGCTCCGCCGCCCATATCACTCTTGATCTTCTTTACCATATCAAGTGCAAAGTTGACAGGCAACACTTGCATTATCTCACTGTCTATCAGAGTACCGATAACCATTCTGAAAGATATACACACGACCTCAGCACTCATATCTGCCAATTCTTCAAAGAAAGTATTATCCTGAAAACTCAGTACAAACGCATTCGGAGTATCTATGTCGATCTTATGATTTATCATCGAAGAAAGAGAAGTAGAAGAAGAACCTATCATCTGGTTCATCGCTTCGCCTATGGCACTGAGATCTATCTCCGTAAGCTCTGCCTCTTCGTCTATTCCTGTTCCGTCGCCGCCCATCATAAGATTAGTTATAATCTTAACATCTCTCTGTTTAAGTATCAGTACATTAGAACCCACAAGACCCTCTGTATAGTCAACTCGTATACCAACGCATGGTCTGTCATATTGTCCCGCAAGTTCTTCCCATCTCACCGTCTTGACAGTCGGTGTTGTAATATTTACTTTCTGATTGAGCAGTGTAAAAAGGGTAGTTGCGGATGTACCCATACTGATATTACCTATCTCACCCAGAATATCTTTATCTTCGTTTGATAAGGCATCCGCAAGTGACTGTGCATCACTCGCAGATTCGTTATTTTCCACAGAAGTAGCAGCAGCTCCGCTTAACAGTGCATTTATTTCATCTTGTGATAAAGCTGCATTATCATCCGCCTTTGGTTCGGGTGCAGGTTCGCTGCCGCCTAATGCAGCTCCGCCGAGTAAGGCGTTTATTTCTTCCTGTGATAATATATCACCCATTTTGCTACTCCTCCTTTCTGAATATAGATGTTATTTGTATAGCATTTTTTCCTCTGCTTAAACCCGGCTTGCCATAAAATTTCAACAGATCCCCGACTCTTATATTAAAATCCGAATTTACATAAGAATCAAGTACGATCACATCACCGACCTGAAGATCTATAAATTCATCAACCGTTATCTGTGTCCTTCCAACTTCTACCGAAACAGGTATCAACGCCGTTTCAAGACCTTTCTCAACAGTAGGTCTGTATCTGTCAAGATCTTCTTCTTCATTCTGAGCAAACCAGTATTTTGTATTCAGTCTGTCCATTATAGGCTCAACAACAAGATGAGGAATACAAAAATTCATAAATCCCTGAACTTCACCAAGTTTTATACTTAGATTCACAAGTGCGATCATTTCATTTGGCGATATTATCTGAGCAAACTGAGCATTTGTTTCAAGTTTATCAAGTTTTGGTGATATTTCACAGACATTTTCCCACGGTTCCGTAAGCAAACCTACTATCTGTGCCACCACTCTTGTCAGCAGAGTTTTCTCTATATCCGTAAATTCACGGGTCTTTTTTAAAGTATCCCCTGTACCGCCAAGCACTCTGTCTATTATAGCATATCCCAGACTGGATTGCAAGTCAAGAACTATAGAGCCTTTAAGCGGTGAAAAATCTATTATACCAAGTACGACCGGATTTAACAAAGAGTTACTGAATTCATTATATGTAACCTGTTCTGCACTTTGCACTTCTATCTGAACAGAAACTCTCAGATAACCCGTCATAAATGACGAAACTATTCTTGAGAAATTTTCAAATATAACCTCAAGCGTTCGCAGCTGTTCTTTACCGAATTTAGAAGGTCTGGCGAAGTTATATACCTGAACCTTTTTTTCCATAGTAGTTTCTTCCACCTGAACGGAAGAATCACCGCTTGCAAGTCCGGCTAACAGCCTATCGATCTCTTCCTGAGACAATACACCATTATTATCAGCCATTTTTTATAATCACCTGCCTTTTTTCAAAACACTTCGTTGATCACTGAACAAATAAATCGCTTATATATACCGTAACGATCTCATTTGTATTGAATTCTTTCTGAAGTCCGGCAAGTATTTCTTCCCTGAGTACTTCCTGAGCCTCCGCTCTGCTCAGTTCATCGTAAGTCTTGTTTCTGAGTACGCTTAATATAGCATCTTTTGCTATTACCGACTGATCGCCTATCTTAGTCATAAACGCAGCTCCGGCTTCTTCATCACTGTTATCTATACCTATGCTCACCGAAACCCTTACAACGTGTGCCTTTCCGTCATTACCTGTAAGAAGGTTCGTATATATGGACTCATCAAGTGTATATATCAGAAGATTTTCCTTATCTATTGCATCTTCGACTTCTTCCGTCACTTCCGCCTCTCCCTCCGGTGGAGTGCTTAAATGTCTGAATGTCAGGAAAAATCCCACACATATTGTCAGCAGAAGTACAACAAGCAGTACGATAATAGCGATCATCATTACTTTATTTTTCATTTTCTTATCCTCCCCATTATTATAATTCGTTTGCCGAATACATTTTACTTAATATTTTTATTTCAACACGTCTGTTTATCGACCTGTTTTCAGGGGTATCATTCGGAGCTTTCGGTTTGTACTCACCAAATCCCACCGTTGTGATCCTTGTCGGATCGAAATTCTTTGTTTCCGTAAAGTATTCAGCTACCGAAATAGCTCGGGCTGCCGATAAGTACCAGTTGCTCGGGTATTTGTCGGTATGAATGGGTCTGTTGTCTGTGTGACCCTCTATTTTTATTTCATTTTCGGGATATTTGTATAATTCTTCCACTACCATACTCAGTACATTGAGGGAATTGGTCTTTAACTCTGCACTTCCGCTGTCAAATAATATTCCGTCTTTGAAATTCAGTGTTATGTACTGTTCGTTCATTTCAACTTCGATTTTATCCTGCAAATTGTTCTGTGCAAAATACGTCTTGAAGTCAGAAGACATATTTGAAAGTTCTTCTACGGATTCCTTATATTCTTCCGATTCCTTATCGGAATCTCCCTGTACCATCGGCATTTCAACTATACCGTTTCCAAGAGCATTCATTATACCCGCCTGTCCGCTGTTTCCGGACATTATAGAAACCTGTGAACTTGACATGGAGGCAATGACAGCCTTGAATTTTTCAGCATCGACCGTTGACATTGAGAAAAGAAGCACGAAGAAACAAAGAAGCAGTGTTACCAGGTCACCGTATGTACCCATCCATTCGGCAAGACCCATTTTGATAATGATATTTTTTTTCTTAGCCATTTTTATTCACCAGCCTGTGCTTCTCCCTCTCCCACAGAATCTCTCAAAGCAGGAGCCAAGAATACTTTTAATTTTTCTTCTATAATGTGAGGGTTCTCGCCCGCACCTATTGAAAGTATACCCTCAATGAGTATCTCTTTTATAAGTATCTCATCGGCACTGTATATTTTCATTTTATTTGCTACAGGTGTAAATAAGAAGTTTGCAAGAACAGAGCCGTAGAAAGTCGTTATCAGTGCGACTGCCATAGAAGGACCGATAGAAGATGGGTCGCTCATGTTCTGAAGCATCATAACCAGACCTATAAGTGTACCGATCATTCCCCATGCAGGGCCTTGACCTGCTGCATATTCCCATACATCGGATACGGATTTATGTCTTTCCTCTATAAATGATATTTCCGTTTCAAGTATATTTCTTACAAGTTCGGGATCTGTACCGTCAACTATAAGCATTATACCTTTCTGTAAAAAGGGATTATCCATTGAAGTAACAACATCTTCAAGTGCAAGCACACCCTCTTTTCTTGCAAGGTTAGCAAGTTCAACTATATTTGTTATCGCTTCTGTAGGTTTAAGAACCTTAGGCATAAGTATATTTTTTATAGCCTTTATGGAAGTTATCAGCTGTCCGACCGGATGAGCGAATATAGTCGATGCAATGCAGCCGCCAACAGTTATCATAACAGATGGTGCATCTATAAAGTTTACTACTGCGCTTACCTGCATATCGGCACTAAACAGTATAGATAAAAAAATAAACGTAAGACCTGAAACAAAGCCTATTATAACGCCCAGTTCCATAAAATTTCTACCCCTTTCCTACCTCTCGGAATAAGTTTTTCTTTTGAACTCTATGATTCTTTCAACTATTTCATCAATCGTTTCTTTTACAATAAATTTCTTTCCCGTTGTCAGTGTTATCGTTGTATCGGGAGTTTCCTCCATACATTCTATCAGATCACTGTTTATGTATACTTCTTTATCATTCAGTCTTGTAATATATATCATTTACACACCTCTTAATTATAACACACAATTAATATAAAGGTCAAAGATTATTAACAAATTTATTTATTTTTTTTATTATTTTATGAAACATACCGCATAAAAAATTTTCGGAACATTTCCAACAACTTTCTTTGCGCTGTATTTCATAATACTGCGGACTGTATTCCCAGTCCGCAGTATTTCTTATGTAATTATCTCTTGAGATTTACAAGTTCCTGAAGCATTTCATCCGAAGTCGTTATTATTCTTGAATTAGCCTGGAAACCTCTCTGTGTCGTTATCATTTCCGTAAACTCATACGCAAGGTCTACATTTGACATTTCAAGCGAACCGCTTATGAAGTTAGCACCATTTACACCGACTTCCTGACCGATTCCGTCAAAGTCACCCGAGTTTACCGTCGTTGCAAAGAGATTATCTCCTATTTTCTGAAGACCCGCAGGATTTACGAAATCTGCTATAACTATCTCACCAAGTATCTTTGTAAGACCATTTGTATAACTTCCCGTTATTATTCCGTCAGAACCTATGGAGAATCCCGATATTGAGCCTGCCGTATAGCCGTCTACCGTTGTAGCCGTAGCATCATTCTTTGCATTGAACTGCGTAAGATCCTTAAAGTTTACGGTAATGGTATCTGCAAATTTTACATTGGGATCATCAGGGTGAGTAATACTAAGTTCTATTGCTCTCGTGCTGTTCTGACTCAATATACCGTTTTCAAACTGTATCGTAGGTGAATCACCGTTTATATTAAGTGCCACCGTATTTTTAACATCACCGTTTATCGATGCAATAACATTACCGTCACTGCTTCTTGCAAAATCAAACTGCCACTGATTATCTCCCTGATATGTCAGTCTTACCTCAACGGTAAATCTGTTACCTATACTGTCATAGAAAGATAATGTATTTATCTGTTCAGGATTATCGACCGAGTTAAGATTACCCGTAAAATTTATTGTCGTCGTCACTGCCGGCGGAACATAAGATTTTTCTCCCTCATAGATATTTACCGGAGTCACCACCGTCTGTACGATCTTCTGCTGACCTGGATTATCCTGATCGTCTACCGCATTCCAGCCGCACACTTTAAGACCGTTCGTATCTACAAGATTACCGTTCTCATCTACCGAAAACGCACCGGCCCTTGTAAAATAATATCCCGTTACATCTCTTACAACGAAGAATCCATTTCCGTTTATCATAACATCTGTCGTATTATCAGTTCTCTGAGAAGAACCTCTTGTCATTACATTCTGAACAGCAGCAACAGAAGAACCAAGACCGATCTGCATACTGTTCAGACCGCCTCGACCCGTATTGTCATTAGCCATCGAAGCACCTCTCATAGTCTGATTGAATGCGTCGCTGAAAGTAGTTGTTGCTTTTTTGTAACCAACTGTATTTACATTAGATATATTGTTACCGATAACGTCCATTTTAGTTTGGTGCGATCTCAGGCCCGAAACACCCGAGTAAAGTGATCTCATCATAATAAATTCCTCCAATCACGCTGTCGCAGTCGTTTTTTCTGTCATTCCAAAACGAAGGTCTCCTTTTCAGGTCCAACCTTTAAACTATAACAGCACCATCAATATTTGTAAAAACATTTTCACTTGTAACATTCTTATCCATAGCCGTAATTACTACTCTGTTTTTCGTGTTTACAACAAGTGCCACATCATCCACCAATACAAGAGAGTCCTTTATGCCCTTGTTTGATGCCTTGTCAATACCCTCATTTACTCTTTTCATCTGCTCATCTGTAAGAGCTATGCTTCTGTTATTCAATCTCATCGAAGCGTGCTTTGAAAACTGTACCTCTTTCGGATATTGTTCTTCTTTTGTTGTTATCTTGCCACTGAGTACGCTTTGAAAGCTGTTTATCGCCTTATCATCGCTTTTTTCGGCTATATTGTTCTTTGAAGTATTGGTAACTCTTATTGTATTGATTTGATGATTGTATATTTTCATTTAAATCCCTCCACTGAGGATCATTTGTTTACATCCTTGTAATTTATTTCTCCGTTTGCAGTCATAAGGTATGGAAGTGCATTTCTTATAACTATAGACTCAACAGTACCCGATATCCCGCCATAGCTTACATCTTCACCGATAAGAGAGAGCGCATTCATCATCGAACTTATATCCACTATCTGAACGCTTTCCCCGTCAATATTAAGATATACGTTATCACCGCTTATTTCAACATCTTTGACTTCGCCGTAAAGAGTTTCTTCGCCGTTATCATATCCGATAGTCTTTCCTTTGAGCATCATATCATCAGATACGGAAATGACCTCATAAGTATTTACATCAGTACCGTTTATGTTAAGAACAGGAGTTTCGCCATCAAATTTGACATAACCGACTTTACCTTCCGTAAATCCGGTAACATTTCCCTCTTCATCGAGTGTAAATGCCTGAACACATTTTCCTATCAGTCCGAGAGCCTGGTCAACTACCATGTTCTTGCTGATATTTGAAGTATTTTCATCTTTAACGCTTGCACTTGTTGAGTAAACTTCAACTACATCATCATAAGGAACATCCGAATCCCCTATGCGGC
>JAFUUG010000410.1 GCA_017483905.1 Bacillota bacterium | reverse complement strand
GATAGGGTCAAGGATAACTTCGATATTAGGTGAATCTATATCTCTTAAAAATCTCTGCATCATTTCGGGACTGTAGAGTGTATGAGTCGCAACAGGCTCAATGCCTACGATAACTCCGAGTTTTTCGGCAGTATCGACTATCTCACGCATACTTTTAAGCAAAAGCTGATATGCACCCTCCGTATATGTAGCAGGTACGATATTGAAATTTTCGTCATATCTTCCGGTTTCCGTTCCAACCATATCGGCACCGATACGTTTAGCATATCTGAGGTGTTCCTTGAATTTGTCTATAGCCTCTCTGCGCTTTGATTCTATCGGATTTGTAGGGTTGATATAACAGCCGAGAACAGCTACATGGATATTATTTTCTACGAGATTTTTTGAAATATAATGTCCGAACCCCGCACTGTAATGACCTGTCTTAAAATCAATGTCTGCAATGGACTTCGCAAAAGCAAGCTGAACAGTATCAATATTATTTGCTTTTACCTTTGCAAGAAAATCCGCAAAATTCTGTTTACCTCCGAGATCATGTCCTCTCATTCCAAAACCCATTTGTAGTCCCTCCTTAAAATTACATTAAAATTGTGCAATAATAAACTTTCTTAATTTATCCATTTCTATTCGTACACAAGGTACGACCCTGCTTTTTGAAAGTGTCTGCATTTCTCTTTCGGCTCCTTCAACATCTCCCTCGGCAACAAGAAGTTTGGCAAAGTCCATATTGATTATATCCATAGTTACATCTATGGTGCAAAGTGATTTCGCTTTTTCGAGAAATACTCTTCCCTCGGGGAAATTGCCTGCTGTGAGAGAATCAAGTGCATAACATAGATTTATTACGGAACCGCAGTTTTGATTATTGGTATACATTTTTATAAAGTCGTTTTTTTGATTGAGAAGTTTTCTTGCTTCGTCAACATAGCCCATTCGGAAATAATTCTCGATTATATCACCGTAGTATGCGGCAAGGTCTGCATCTTTTAATTTCTTTGAGTTTATCTCTTTGAGAAGTTCGTTTGCTTTTTCGTAATTGCCCCGGCAACTATAGCCGGCGGCAAGATTGGTGATGATATAATTGTTGAGTGATCTGTCGGGATACCTCTTGTAAGCATCTTCCATTTCTTTGATGAATTTATCGGTATTTTTTTCGTCAAGAAGTATTCTGAGAATAGATTCGCATTTTTTCTTCCTCTTGATCGTCTTTAACTCTGTTATAATAACGACGATTATTCCGTAGGTCGCTATGACACATATCATCATTATTACATATTGCAGCATTTCCATTCCGACGTATCTTTTTATGAGCGTGATCACTGCACCGATGAGAACGACCATAAATAAATGAAACAGTCCGATAAAGGAGCTGCTCCGCCTTTTCTTTTTGTTATCTTTCATAAGTAATCTCCTCACGATCGCATTTTATATAGTAAATATCAATTTCTATTTTAGCACATAGTTATTTATTTTTCAATTAAAAAATTTCGTAAAGTATTGTCATTTGCTATTGATTTTTTTTGAAAAAAATTGTATAATGTAATTTAAAATATATTCAGGACAATTTTTAAGGAGGATATTTTAGACATGGCTTATTTTTTTGACGAACCTTCAAGAACTTTCAGTGAATACTTACTTGTACCGGGTTATTCATCGGCAGAATGTATTCCGGCAAACGCATCTTTGAAAACACCGGTAACAAAATTCAAAAGAGGAGAAGAGGCTGCAATTTCAATGAACATACCTCTTGTATCGGCGATAATGCAGTCTGTTTCCGATGACAGAATGGCTGTTGCTCTTGCAAAAGAGGGCGGGATATCTTTTATTTACGGTTCTCAGTCTGTTGAAAATCAGGCTGCTATGGTAAAGAAAGTTAAAAGCTACAAGGCAGGCTTTGTTGTAAGTGATTCAAGTATAAGACCCGATCAGACATTACAGGATATTCTCGATCTCAAGGCAAAGACAGGACATTCAACTGTAGCTGTAACAGATGACGGTACTCCTACGGGCAGACTTATCGGCATAGTTACAAGCCGTGACTATCGTATAAGCAGAATGGAGAGAGATGTTCAGGTAAAGGATTTCATGACTCCCATAGATCAGGTTATATATGCAAAAGAGGGTACAAGCCTGAAAGAAGCCAATAATATTATATGGGATAAAAAACTTAATGCACTTCCTA
The DNA here is from genome assembly GCA_017483905.1 of Bacillota bacterium. Taxonomy (GTDB): domain Bacteria; phylum Bacillota; class Clostridia; order Lachnospirales; family CAG-274; genus RGIG4831. Next base: position 21 of record JAFUUG010000410.1, on the reverse strand, counting down.
TCGTTGACGACAATCAGCGTC
>JAFUUG010000409.1 GCA_017483905.1 Bacillota bacterium | reverse complement strand
TACCTGTGGTTTTAAGCGAAAGCGGAATAAAAGAAACGGTATACAATGATTTTTATGTAGAGGATAACTGTGATGTGGTCATAGTTGCAGGCTGCGGAATAGATAATTGCGGAAATCAGGATTCGCAGCATGACGGCATTCATCGCTTCCATATAGGCAAAAATTCAAGAATACGCTATGTTGAAAAACATTACGGTTCGGGCAGCGGAGAGGGAAAAAGGATACTTGATCCGGTGACGGAAGTATATATGGACGAGGGAAGTACCATGGAAATGGAAATGGTACAGATAAAAGGCGTGGATTCTACAAACAGAAGTACAATAGCAAAACTTGAAAAAGGTGCAAAACTTATCGTACAGGAAAGACTCATGACACATAACAAACAAAACGCCGTAAGTATTTATTCTGTTGAACTTAGCGGAGATGACTCAAGTGCGGATATAGTATCACGTTCCGTAGCAAGAGATGATTCTTTTCAGAAACTCGATATGAAAATAATCGGAAATGCCAAATGCAGCGGACATACGGAATGTGACTCTATCATAATGGATAACGGAAAGATCCTTGCCGTACCATCGCTTGAGGCAAATAATACAGAAGCCGCACTTGTTCACGAGGCTGCTATCGGAAAAATAGCAGGCGATCAGCTTATAAAACTTATGACTCTCGGTCTTACGGAGAAAGAGGCTGAAGAACACATAATAAACGGGTTTTTGAAATAACGAAAAATTAGCGATAAATCAGAAGGAAAGTTAAAAATGGCAAAAGAACAAAATTACAATAACGAAAGTATAACATCTTTAAAGGGCGCAGACAGAGTAAGGCTGCGTCCTGCCGTAATATTCGGCTCAGACGGTATAGAAGGCTGTGAACATTCGGTATTTGAGATACTTTCAAATTCAATTGATGAAGCAAGAGAAGGATACGGAGATAAAATAGAGATAACAAGACACAGTGACGGTTCTATCACAGTAAAGGACTATGGAAGAGGTATACCGGTCGATTATAACCAGAAAGAAGAAAAATACAACTGGGAGCTTCTCTTTTGCGAATTATATGCAGGCGGAAAATATCTGAACAATACAGGGGAAAGCTATGAATTCAGTCTTGGTCTTAATGGTCTCGGTCTTTGTTCAACGCAGTACAGCTCCGAATATATGGATGTTACCATAAAAAGAGACGGGTATAAATATGAACTCCATTTTGAAAAGGGTGAAAATGTCGGAGGAATGAAAAAAACTCCGGACAAAAATACACAGACGGGTACAGAGATACACTGGAAACCGGATATGGAAGTATTTACCGATATAAATATACCGTCAGAGTATTTCAAAACTGTTCTTAAAAGACAATGTATCGTAAATGCAGGTTTGAAATTTGAATTTAAAGATGAAGAAACAAATGAAGAAATAACATTCTGCTACGAAAACGGGATCAAAGATTATATACAGGAAATATCGGGAGAAAGATCGATTACCGATCCCGTTTACTATTCCAGCGAAACGAAGGGACGTGACAGAGAGGATAAACCGGAGTATAAACTTAAATTTGAACTTTGTTTCTGCTTCAATAATGAAATAAATCTTACGGAATATTATCATAATTCAAGTTATCTCGAACATGGCGGTTCACCGGATAAAGCTGTTAAAAGCGGTTTTCTCTCTGCGATAGATACTTATATTAAAAACAATAATCTCTATAAAAAAGACGAAAAGAAGATAATTTTTTCCGATATCGAAGATAGTCTTATAATAATCGTTAATTCATTTTCGACCGAAACAAGCTATGAAAATCAAACAAAAAAGGCTATAACAAATAAATTTATTCAGGAATATATGACGGACTATCTCAAAGAACAGCTTGCCGTATATTTCATTGAAAATAAAGCCGATGCCGACAAAATAGCGGCACAGGTGCTTGTAAATAAACGCAGCCGAGAAACTGCCGAAAATACAAGAATAAATATAAAGAAAAAACTGACAGGCAATATAGATATGGCAAATCGTGTTGAAAAATTTGTCAATTGCCGTACAAAAGATGTCAGCCGAAGAGAACTGTATATTGTGGAGGGTGATTCCGCACTCGGGGCGTGTATACAGGGGCGTGATGCGGAATTTCAGGGTATTATGCCCATAAGGGGGAAAATACTCAATTGTCTTAAAGCAAATTATGAACGCATATTTGCAAGCGACATTATAACGGATCTTTTGCGTGTACTTGGCTGCGGTGTCGAGATAAAGACAAAGCACAATAAAGATCTCAACAGCTTTGATATTGAACAGCTTCGCTGGAGCAAAATAATAATCTGCACCGATGCTGATGTTGACGGTTATCAGATAAGAACTCTTGTACTTACGATGCTTTACAGGCTTGTTCCCACGCTTATTGAGAAAAAAAAGGTATTTATTGCCGAATCGCCTCTTTATGAGATAACAGAGGGCAAGAAAACATACTTTGCCTATTCCGAAAAAGAAAAGGCAAATATTCTCGGTAAATTAAAGGGAAAATATCATATCCAGCGTTCAAAAGGTCTTGGTGAAAACGAACCGGAAATGATGCGTCTTACCACTATGTCACCTCAGACAAGGCGGCTTATACAGGTAATGCCCGAAGATATTGAAAGAACACAACAGATATTTGAGCTTCTTCTCGGTGATAATCTGCAAGGAAGAAAAGAACACATAAAAGAAAACGGCTATAAATATATAGATCTTACCGAATTAGGCTGAGAAAGGCGGATAATATGGCTGATAAAAATGTAACACTGCAAAATATAACCGATACTCTCGAACTTAATTATATGCCTTATGCAATGAGCGTAATCGTATCGAGAGCTATCCCCGATATAGACGGTTTCAAACCGTCACACAGAAAATTGCTCTATACGATGTATAAAATGGGACTTCTTACGGGTGCCCGCACAAAATCCACGACTGTCGTCGGTC
>JAFUUG010000408.1 GCA_017483905.1 Bacillota bacterium | reverse complement strand
CATCATCATATTCTTCATCATCAAAGCTGTAATCATCATCAAGGTCTTCCTCGTCGTAATAATTATCCTCTTTGATAACATCCATAAACGCTATTACCTCCGCAATAAATACAGGAATTATACTCTTTTCCATCATGAATTCATGATAAACTTCCGCAAATCTCTTTCTGAATGCCCTCTTTACAGAGTCATTGAAATCTATCTGCATTTCATCGTATTTAAGTACCTTGTTCAGTACATTTACGAATCTTTCTATCTCCGTAAAATATTTATCCGAAGTATCGCCTTTCAAAAAATCATCGAATTTGAAATTAGGCTCTCTTATGCCGTCTGCATCTTCCTTTCCCTTATTGTCACTGAAAAGATTTTTTATCTTTTTCTTTTCCTTGATGTTATCTCCTGCGGAATATGCAATATTTCTGCCCGATTTAGTCCTGAAACAAATAAAGTCACCGTTTATGAGAATATCATTGTTTTTCGTATTCTCGGCTTCTGTCACTTCTATAAGCCCTCTTGCCGCCTCCGTTTTAAGCTCCTGCATATCAGGCTCACGGAAACAGACTTTATGCCCTTTTCCCGAGAATATACCGCCCATATCCTTATGATTTGCAAGGACTGTCAGCATCTTCTGCATTCTTTCGAGATATTCGCTGTCTATCCAGTTATACATCTTCGAGCCGTTTCCCGCAAAACATATATTCAGATCCCCGACTATCTTCTCAAATCCGTAATTTCTCACACCATTTGCATACGATATCACCGTATAATATACTATCGCAAGAAATCCCGTTATTATATCCCTGTCAAATACCTTAACTATATCATAGTCCGCACTGTCGTGGAGCGCAATTATATCATCGCTGAATTTAAACAGAGCCTCTTCAAGTTCTATACCAAGCGAGCTTATAGTTTCTCTCGGATCGGAATCATAATTTTTCTTTGCATTGTCTATCGCATCGGCATATTTTGAATTAAGTCTTTTTATATTTACTTGCAATTTGCTTTCGTCCCCCGGTTCAGGCGAGCTTAAAAGCACAAATCTTGCAAGTGCAGGCACAAATATATCCCTTGATGCAAATTTGAAAGACGACTGGAAAATATTTTCGTTTCTGTTTTCTGCGGTATTGAATTTCCAAAGCGAAATATCCGTTGAGCCGCCGCCAATGTCAATGCAGGCGTAATTTATCGTACTTGCATTTCTGAATACGAGTGCAGAAGAGATACTCTCTGTAAAAAGACCGTCAAATGAAAATACGGAAGCCGACTTATTGAGTGCATTTATAATATTCTTATAGTTATTTTTAAGATTTATCTTATTGAAATCCGATAATGCCGTCGGGTAAGATGCCCTTAATTTTATCGACTTTACTCTTCCCGTTTTCAGTATCGTAAATTCGGCCATTTTAAGTATCTGCATGAGATAACCGTGTCTTATAGTTTCGTCAATATCACGTCTGCCCCATTTTGCATTTTTGAAAAGCCTTGTATTATCATTGTTTCCTGTCTGAGTTTCGTCAAATACGATATGCCCTATCATAAGCATTTCATTGTTCATATCAGGACTTTTCGATGTCAGCAGGTATGAACTTAAATACGCTTTTCTGTCAAAGAATTGTTTCGGCATAAAATAAGGTTCGGGATCTCCTGACATCACTATTTCCTCAATGCAAATATCTTCCTGTGAATCAACGCTCTTTCTTTCCCACTGATTGTTTCTCAGATTCATTTTATATTTTGCACCAAACTCAACGAATTTGACAGGATCATCACCTATCTTACAGAACATAGTAGATGAAGTAGTACCAAAGTCAATACCCAGTATTGCAGGCTCTCCCACAGACGGTATCACTACATCTTCTCTTTCGGGTTCACTCAGTATTATTATTCCCGCTTCCTCCGAAGAAGATGGTGTTTTATTATCCACAAATATATATTCGGGAAGCTCGTTCAGTTTTACAACAACTCTCTCTCCAAGTCTTCCGCTCGCAAGATCGAGTTTATTCCTCTTATCGTCTGTATCTCTTTTGAAACTGTATACTATCTTCTCGTTTTCTTCCGTATTTCCTCTGTTTCTTCTGCCTACGCTGTTCTTTCTCTCTATGTAGGCATAGTAATCGTTCCATACGCTTTCACCGTTTACATTCTTTATCCTTGTATACGGCCATATACATATATTTGGCAGTTTTGCAAAAGATATATTTATTATCTTATCCTTTGTATACTTATGCGTGACAGGTCTGCCGCTTCCGTTTAATGTAACGAGTATCGAATCACCGATATTTTCATAGTTTATATTTCTCTTTATGGAATTATAATCAACGCCTAAAAGTTCATCATTTATTACGGCTTTCTTTATCGGTATCAATGCGTAACTGCAATATTCTATATCACCGCCGCCCTCTATCTTTCTGTTTCCTATCTTTACAAAATGCTTTTCAAGCATAGGAACGCCGTTTTCGGGATTTGCGGGGTCGTAAATAATACCGAGTTTATTTGTAAATATATCATCTTTCTGAAGTACCTGAGATTCATCTAAATGAACGATATTATACAGGCTGTTCTCATCATCTGCCATATCATATATTCTTTTGAGCTCGATTCCCTCCGCCTTTTCGCCTATTTCTTCTATCGCCTCTATAAAATATCTGTTTCCCTGCTTTATAGTATCTTTTATGTAAGGCACATTGAAATCTATCGTAACTTCGATCATTTCAAAAAGATTTCTGATATTGCCGTTTTCAATAAACTTTCTGACATTCTTTCTTATGCTGTCTTTTTTTTCTTTCTGCTCATCTGTCGAAAGTTTTTTAAATGCTTTGCTTTCCTCATTTACTTTCAGATATTCGTCTTTTATTTTTACCTTGACAAGACCTTTCATTTCATCTCTGACTTCCTTGTCAAGTATATCTTCTGTGATCTCTTTCTGAAATTGTTTGAGTTCATTTATAAGTATGTCAAGATATCCCTTTTTATCGCAAAACTTTTCCTTGTTTTTATATACATTTATCTTGCGCAGTATTTCAAGCACAGCCGATATCCATTTATACATAAAGAAACATCTGAATCGTGTCTTTCTTATAAATGTAAGCGGATAAACGCCCTCGTCATCTTCTTCATTGCGAAAAAGTCCCGGACATCTTGAAAACTCTTTTTCAAACTCATCTTTTATGCTCTTATATCCCGGACACACAAGTGAAGAATTTGAAAATGCACCTATCACATTTTCATCATTTCCGGCT
>JAFUUG010000407.1 GCA_017483905.1 Bacillota bacterium | reverse complement strand
CGATGGCATAGATGGACTTCATTTCCATACGATGTGTGAGCAAAATTCCGATGTATTGGAAAGAACGATAAAGGTCGTTGATGAGAAATTCGGAAAATACATAAAAAAAATGAAATGGATAAATTTCGGCGGAGGTCATCATATAACAAGAGATGATTATGATACAGATACTCTTATTCGGTGCGTTGAATTTATGCAGAATAAATATGATGTGCAGGTCTATCTCGAACCCGGTGAGGCTGTTGCGCTGAATGCGGGATTTCTTGCGGCAAGAGTTGAGGATATTATTGAAAACGGTAGGGATATTGCGATAATTGATGCTTCGGCGGCTTGTCATATGCCTGATGTGATAGAAATGCCATACAGACCGAATATTGTCGGAGCAGGAAAAGCCGGGGAGAAAAAGTATACATACAGGCTCGGCGGTCCGACTTGCCTTGCGGGGGATGTGATAGGAGATTATTCCTTTGATGAACCGCTTAAAATCGGGAATATGCTTATTTTTGAAGATATGGCGATATATTCGATGGTTAAGAATAATACATTTAATGGGGTCAATTTGCCTGATATTTACCTGAAAAGCGAAAAAGAGGGGCTAAAAAAGATAAAGTCATTCGGTTATGAGGATTTTAAGATGAGGCTGTGAAAAAAGGCAATCTTCTATGTTATATGGGGCATGAAAAATATAATTTTTCACACCCCATATTGATGGGAAGATCGTGTTTCCGTCAATTTTACAGCTTTCTCTTTGTGTTCCGCCGATACTTGTAAGTCTGTACAAAAAGACGGCAATTTTTAATGATGTTCAAAAAATGTCAAAAAGCTCTTTTCTTGATTTTATATCTACTTTTCTGAAAATGATCTTCAAATAGGATTTTACGGTGCTTTCGGAAATGCAAAGAGAGCGTGCTATTTCCTTATTACTGTATCTTTTGGAAACAAGGAACGATATTTCAAGTTCACGGGGAGTTAGCCCGTATGATCCGAGTTTTACGGAGGGTTCATCACATACAAAATCGCTTATATATCTGAACATATCGGAAGAATCAAGCAGTTTGCAGTTTGTTTTGCTGTCTATGAGTTTGGTAATGACATCATTTATAAAAAACTGATTCTCCATAAAACTTTCAAGAAAATCTTTAATGTGATTACCTCCTGAAAAAGGGAGGATATTTATATTAGAAAGGGAAGAGTCTGTATTGTTGCCGTACAAAAATTCGACGATCTTATCAGAGTTAAAATCCGAGGAAAATTCTTTTAACAAAAGAAGCCTGTTAAGATGAAGTCTGACAGATGGCAGCCAGCCATTTGTGGCATCAAGCAGAAGTTCGGCGGCTTTTTGGGAAAGATTGAGAGAATACAGTGAAAAATAGTCCGTTATATCCCGATCCGAGAAGAGAAATTCTTTGTAGCCGATATAATTTACGGTTTTTGTGTATTTTTCAAATCTTGATTTTTCAAAAAGAGGGGAGCGAACCTCAAGGATGATACTCAGTTTCGATGGCATATTTCTTGAAAGATTGAGAATTATGATATTCAATGTGTTATATGTAAAATAGCGAGCGTTATTGATATAAAGCAATACCTTTTTTGAAAAGGACATATTTGAAAATATCGAAAGAAGCTCTTTTTCACTGTTACAGCTCTCTGTGTCGTATTTAAAGGCCGAATGGGGCATAAGTAAAGATACGATTGAGCGGTAAAATTGTAACGGCTGTGAGATGCAGGCACTTAATTCGATCCTTACATCGTGTTTGGAGTTAAGGTAGTAATGTTTGAGGGCGGTTGTTTTTCCGAAATTGCGTGGTGCTTCTGCTATCGTAATACCGTAAACGGATATATTGGAAAGAACAGAAAGAAGCTTTTCGGTAAAGAAAGTTTGAGTTACATCATCATAATAATACAAAATATCACCTCTGCAATTGGACTAATAGTTGTCAATGTATAAATATTTTATCAGAAAATATATAATATTACAATGACAAAATGTGTCAATATTTTCGTTATGATTTGTGTAAAATGACGAAACTTTTACAATATATGGAAAATGGGGGTAAATTTTCAGAAAATCAGCTAATTTTTTTAAAGATACAGATAGGTTTTTTATATTAATGTATAAATGTTTTATTTTTCAACCCTATAAAAGTATGAAAAATTTTTTTATATGATATTGTTGCCCCTATTCGGCAATAGTGGTCATTGGTAGGCATTAAGCAGCATTTAAAGCTCGAAGAATCTAAGGAAGAGGCGTTATATTATTTCGCAATAATGGAACTTTAAAATATTTGACATACTGCTAAAATAGAAAATAGAAACTTTCATGCGTATGTCGTGAAAGATAAAGTGTTTTTCATTGACATTTTTGTTAAAATATTTTATACTATATAACAGTGATTACGAATGGTAAGAGGAACGATTTTTTATGACGAACAGTGATAAATATATAGTGGAGCTTTCAAGGGCGGCGATTTTTGACGATATGCCGCCTGAGCCTTATGAAAATACAGATTGGCCGTATATATATGAAAAATCAAACGATCAGAATATGACAGCTCTTATATTTACGGCGATAAACAAACTTCCGGGGGATAAGCGTCCCGATGAGCAGCTGTATAACAAATGGAGAAAAAAGGCTTTCAGAAAGATAGCTTTTGCCGGAAAACAGTTCAATGAATTCAGAAGTATGTCAAAGAAAGTATTTGACGAAAATATAAAAATAGTCGGGCTGAAAGGGATACATATAAGAAATTTTTATCCTACACCCGAAATAAGAACGATGGCTGATTACGATATTCTGGCAAAGGAGAAAGACATTGAAAGAATAGAGGAAATATTCTGTGAAAACGGATATGAAGTAAAAAAAGATATTTACGGGATAATAGCGGGAAAAGAAAATTCCTACTGGGAGATATTTACGTCACTTAAAGAGGAATTTGCACAAGAGGCGGAAATGTATTCGGATATGATATACGATAAT
>JAFUUG010000406.1 GCA_017483905.1 Bacillota bacterium | reverse complement strand
ACAGATCTTCTTTTAATTCTTTAAGCTGGGGTTCTATACTGCAATCAATATTTCCGAATGCAGTATGTATAATGCAGTCACCCCTTGACATATTTGTATCTTTACATATTTCAACATTTTTGCCCTTTTCCGAAGAATCAAGTACAGATGCTATATTTTTGCTCACATTATCGTAATCTTCTTCGCTCACATACACAAGCGTTTCACCCGTACCGCTGTTTCCGCTGATCCCTTGCCTTACAAGCGTAAGCATAAGCTGAGGATCTATTTTAAGTCCACCTAAAGTTATCTTTTCAACAAGGTTTGAAACAAGTTCAACTATCTGAGGTTCAAGTTCGTCAACAAGTTCTTTTCTCTTCTGTTTTGCATCTTCCAAAGTTCTGTTTGCATCTTCAAGTATTCCTCTTGCTTCTTCTTTGGCTTCTCTGTAGCCTTTTTCATATCCTTCAAGACGACCTGCCTGAAGTTCGTCATATCTGTCATGCTGTGCCTGAGCAGATGCCTCCGAAAGTATCGTCAATGCCTGTGCCCTGGCATCATCTATTATCCTCTCAGCTTCCGCCTTAGCTTCTTCAAGTTCCTTCGGTGTCATCGGCACATAGACAACCTTTGTTTCCTGTTCTTCTTCGTTTTCATCTTCCGGAATTTCAGGTTCATTCATTGATCCTGCCCGACTCATCGTACTGTTACCGAAATTGCTTTCAAATCCTTGATTCGGTACCGAAATATTGAAACGATTTTCATTTACGCTGACATTTGAATACTTAAATATCTTAGACAATTACCTCATCGCCTCCGCCTCTGGCAATAATGATCTCACCTGTATCCTGAAGTCTTCTGATAATATTAACGATCTTCTGCTGAGCTTCTTCAACATCGGATTTACGCACCGGTCCCATATATTCCATATCTTCTCTTATCATAGCTGCAAGACGCTTTGAAAGGTTTTGGAATATAACATCCTGTACTTCTTCACTTGAGCCTTTAAGCGCAATAGCAAGCTCTCTGTTGTCGATCTCCTGTCGAAGAACAGTCTGTATAGAACGATTGTCGAGAGTAAGTATATCTTCGAATACAAACATTTTCTTCTTGATTTCTTCCGAAAGGTCCATATCTTCCGTTTCGAGAGTTTCCATAATATTTTTTTCCGTCGTTCTGTCTACGGAGTTCAGTATCTCAACGATAGCGTCAACACCGCCGACATCGGCATAATCGGATGTCATCATAGCGGAAAGTTTCTTTTCAAGTGCCATTTCGACTTCTTTTATAACATCCGGACTCGTTCTGTCCATCAATGCTATTCTCCTTGCAACATCAGCCTGTTTATCAGGTGCAAGAGAAGAGATGACCTGCGCCGCCTGTACAGGTTTTAAGTATGAAAGTATAAGGGCGATCGTCTGCGGATGTTCGTTTTGTATAAAGTTTATTACCTGACTTACATCGTCTTTCCTTATAAAGTCAAACGGTCGTACCTGCAGCGAAACGGTAAGCTTCTGTATTATCTCAACAGCCTTGCTTTCGCCGAGAGCCTTTTCAAGTACACTCTTTGCATAGTTTATACCACCCTCTGTGATATATTGCTGTGCAATACATATCTGATAGAATTCTTCAAGTACTTGTTCCTTTACATCCGGAAGAACAGATGTAGTATTGGCGATTTCAAGAGTAAGTGTTTCTATCTCGTCTTCTTTCAAATGTTTGAATATTTTGGCTGATTTTTCGGGTCCCAATGTTATAAGCAGCATTGCAGCCTTTTCTTTTCCCGTATAATCAAGATAATCAGGCATCAGTTATCACTCCCATTCATCAGCAAGCCAGTTTCTCAGAAGCTGAGCAACAGCCTCAGGTTTTTCATCAACAAATTTATTGATCTGATTCATATATTCGGAATCAACATCCTTGATAGCAGCAAGCCTTCTGCGCTCTTCTTCTTCCTCTTCCTCCTGCATCTGGGTTTTCGCAAGAAGTTTTTCAACTTCAAGTTCAGGTTCGATCTCTTCGACCTCATCAGGCTGTGCTTTTCTGATAAGACCTATTGCAAGAAGTATAAGAAGTATCGCAAGTATAGCAAGTATTATAATCTGCTCTATAGCAAGAGGTTTGACTACCTTGTCTACAAACATCGGCTTTTCATATCCCACCATTGCTATATTGTTTATTCCTGTACCTACTCTGAGGTTATTTATAAGATCATCATCTATAACAAGTCTTGTTTGTGCTGAATTTTGCTCCTTAAAGGTACTCCACGTCATATCATCATTGAGCGTACCGTTTTCTTCAAGCTGTTTCTCGTCAAATTCTCTGTAATTATAGACAACTATGGAAATAGATGAATCATCCGGTATAAACTCACCCGTTGCATAGTCCGTTACGACTGTCTGCTTGTTATAGAGATACTCGTTATTTTTCTTTGTAACGGTAGCACTTGCGTTGGTGTTTTCCTCCATAGCGTAGTTTGTATCGTACTCGTCATTTGCGTTAAGACCCGGTTCTTCACCGTTTCCTCCGTTTACGACTTCCTGTTCCTCAACTACTTCCTTATTCTTCACACCATCTGTATTTCCGTCAACAGGAGGCTGATATGTTACCTGTTCTTCCTGTCTGTTATTCCAGTCTATCTTTATATTCGGAATTATATTTACATCGTCATAGAGCTGTGCAAGAGCAGTTCTTATATACATCTCTATTTCTTTTTTCTTCTGTTTCTCAATCTCATCTTTGGAAGATGCACTTCCGGGTTCCGAAGTCGATCCCGAATAAAGACTCTGAGCATTCTGATCCGCTATTTCAATATTTTTAAGTTCAAGCCCGTCAACACTCATCGCAACCAGTCTTGCGATAGTCATTGTCTGATCTTTTGACAATTCCTGATTTGTAACTACTGTTACACCCGCACTTGCCTCTTTTTTCTGACTTTCAAAAAGTACACTGTCCCCCGGCAGTACAAGTTTCACCTTAGCCGAATCAACACCCTCCACTCTTTCTATAAGGCTTGCTATATCGGATTCCGTTGCCCTTAAATACATTTCACTTTTATCGGATTCCGACATACCTATATTTGTCGTACTTATGGCATCATCAAAGCTGAATCCCGTCTTTGCGATATTCGACTGTGCAAGCAATATCTTTGCCGCATCGACATTTTTTTCTTCAACTTCAATCGCCGTACCGTTTTTAACTATATTTGATTCTATCGAATTATCATTAAATAAATTTTCTATCTGACCGATAGTCGCTATATCCGAATTAGACTCTATAACGACCCATTTAGGTCTTGCCGTAAGATATATCGTAAGACCGAGTGCGATTATAAGAAATATTGCCGTTATAATTATTTTTATTCTTACACTTTTGTCTGTAGAATTCCATCTTTCCGACATTCGGTCTTTGAATTGTCCAAGTTTCTCCTGCATTTTCTCACCCCTTTATGCGTATTTTTCTTCTTTATTTTCAGATCTGCATACGCATAATTTCCTGATAAGCACTAAGCATCTTATTAGTCACCTGAGTTGTGAATTGCAGAGAAGAGCTTGCCTTTACCAAAGCCATATTAAGACCTATCATATCATCGGTTTTTCCCGATATATAGTCAAGCTGCATTTTTTCCGCATTTATCTGATATTTATTTGTTTCATTGTATAAGTCAACAGCCGCATTGAAAAAAGTTTCAAATCCGTATCCCGATGGAGTAACCGTAACTTTTTCTTTCTTATAATCTATATCTGTTATTGACGATAAATTACCATCAATTTTCATAAAAATTCACATTCCTTTCGAAATTACTTCGATATTTCAAGAGTTTTTGATATCATAGTCTTGGTATTTCCTATCGCCGTAACATTAGCCTCATAAGAGCGGCTTGCAGATATCATATTGACCATTTCTTCAACTATGTTTACATTTGGTTTTGTAATATAGCCGTTCTCATCGGCATCGGGATGAGTCGGATCATAAGACATAGGACCCGGACGGTCATCTTCAACGATCTTGCTTACTCTCACACCATAGCCCGCCTCTGAATTCATCGCACTTTTAAAGACACTTGCAAAACTCGATCTGTCGCCTATTTCTTCAAAAAGCACAGTCTTTCTCTTATACGGCGAGCCGTCTGCCGTTCTTGTAGTGTCTATATTTGCAATATTCTGGCTTATTACGTCCATTCTCAGTCTTTGAGCCGTAAGAGCCGTAGAACTGATATCAAGCGATGAGAAAAAAGACATTTCATATCATCCTTTCATAAATCAAAAATATTACTTGCTGCCGCTTATAACATTATTTATCATATTCTTGTCATTGAGAATACAATTGGTTATCATATCGTATTTAGCCGCATTTTTATAGAATTCAACCATTTCCGATTCTATATCAACATTATTCTTATCGATTCTTGTTTTATAATTTGTATGTCTTGTATATAACTGTGTCATGATATTATCCGGTTCTATCTTTCCTGTTATTTCGTATGAATCAAGTGCATCTCTCATAACACTTTCAAATTCAACGTCTTGTGCTTTAAAGCCGGGAGTATCGTTATTTGCGATATTATTGAGCAATACCTGATT
>JAFUUG010000405.1 GCA_017483905.1 Bacillota bacterium | reverse complement strand
ATGACGAATGGAAAAAAGCAATGTATTACGTTTCCGATAATCTGATAGAGGAAGTAACATTTATAATATTCGATTATACCGATGAAAAATATCCGCTCTCTTCCCTTATGTTATCCGATGCCTCGATCCGTTCATCGGGAAGTATATTAAACGGTGTGGCAACGATAACCTATAAATTCGATTACAAAGATAATTTCAGACTTATAAGGGCAAGTGAAGACAATTCTCTTATATCAAAACTTTCGCGGGATAATATAAATACTTTTCTTACCGCAAAAAATATTGCCGATTCCGTCACATCTCCCACTATGACAGATTATGAAAAGGAAAAGGCGATACATGATTATTTTGTACTCAATTACCGCTATGGCAGCGATACAGGCACAAATGAAGAAGCATATACCGTAAAAGGACTTTTTGAAAACAAATGCGGCTATTGCGAAGCGTATGCCTATGCTTTTAAGCTGGTATGCGATATGGCAGGGCTTGAATGTCATATTGCCAAGGGAACACTTAACGGAACTCCCCATGCTTGGAACACACTGCGCATAAGCAGAGAATACTATCACCTTGATGTTACGGGCGATGACCCCGTTCCCGATGTCGAGGGCAGGATAATATACAATTATTTCAATCTTACAGACAATGAAATAGCAAAGACACACATATATCAGAAAGAACTTTCCGATAATATTTCATGCGAGGGTACTTATTTTAATTACTATCGCTACAATAATCTTATCGTTGACAGCATGGACGAACTTGAAAATTTTATAAGCAGAAAAATAGATGCAGGCGAAAATACAATAGAGTTTTACACCAACGGCTTCATCATCAATTCCGCACAGGACATAAAATATATGTTTAATAAGCCAATAATATCCCATTATGAGATAAGCGGAAATTTCGGTTCGGAAAGTGCTTATACATTACACCTTACAAGGAGATAAACAATGTACTACAGAGAAAATTTAGCAAATCATAAACGTATCGTTATAAAGATCGGCACCACAAGCCTCACCTATCCAAACGGACAGATGAATCTTCAAAAATTTGAAAAACTTGCATGGGTAATAACCGATCTTCTCAATCAGGATAAAGAGATAATCCTCGTATCTTCGGGTGCAATAGCCGTCGGCGCGCAAAAACTCTCCCTCAGCGAACGTCCTCGGGATACAATCGGCAAGCAGGCATCTTCTGCCGTCGGTCAGGTTATCCTCATGCAAATGTACGAAAATTTCTTTATGCACTATAACCGCAGTGTTGCTCAGATACTCGTTACAATGGACGTTTTCAGCAATCCATATAAAAAAAGAAATGTAAAGAACACTTTGAACAGACTTCTTGAAATGGGTGTCGTTCCTATTGTAAATGAAAATGATACCGTAGCTACAGACGAACTTTACGAATTCAGTGACAATGACACTCTTTCCGCCTATGTTGCCAATGTCATAGATGCCGACATTCTTATAATCCTCTCGGATATTGATGCAATGTATACGGCAGATCCGAATATCGACCCTTCGGCCCACAGAATAAGCACTATCCACAAAATAGACGATGATATAATCAGGCTTGCGGGCGGCTCATCGAGCAAACTCGGCACAGGCGGCATGGCAACAAAGGTAAAAGCCGCACAGACAGTCAATTCCAACGGTGCTGATATGGTAATTGCAAGCGGTGACGACCCTAAAATAATATTTGATATATTAAACGGAGAAGATATCGGAACACTTTTCACCGTTTCAACCGAATCCGATCAGCCCGCAGAATAAGGAGATGATCCTATGATATATTGTCCAAGCTGTAAAACAATGCTTGATGCAAGCAGTGATATATGCCCGAATTGCGGCTATGAAGAAAATACTTTTGAAGTATACGAAAGCGAAAATACAAACGATACCGGTTTTGAAGGAAGTGTCTTTGATATTTTTGACTGTTTCGGAACTTCCATATATGCCGACGATGAAGAGTATACCGAAAGCCATGTATGTCAAAATGATATAGTTGAAGGCTTCCCCGATAATTTTGACGAACCTGTTGCAAAAAATCATAATTGTGCAAACGATCTTGATGCCGAGATTGCAGAGCATGACTGTCAGAACGATTTTTTTGAAGACAGTGACCCGAATAAAATAAATTCTTCCGATATACAATACGGAAACAGGGAAAAAGAATTTAAAGGCGGAATGACACCCGAAATGCTTGCTATGGCACGATCGCAGCAGCAAGATCATAAACAAATCAATATTCATTATACCGAAAATTCAGATAATGCTTCGACTGTAAAAAATTCATCGGATATCCACTACGAAAGCGGAAATACACCGCAGCAAGCAGGAATACAAAGAAACAATATACAACAAAATAAAAAAACAGGGCAAAATAATGCTCAGATGAAGCCGCAAAACATCATGAAAAAAATACCCAAAGAATTTCAAGCAGGATTGTCCCCTCAGATGCTTGCCATGATACAGCAGCAGCAAAGGGATCATCAGAGCATTAATGTTTCTTTTGTCGGTGATATGCCTGTAAAAATGCCGTCAAATACACCCGTTCAGGCAAAAGAGATCGACCGGAGATCAAAAAAGGTTTTGTGTGCGGTTGCTTTTATAATTGGTTTTATTTCACCTTTTTTGGGGATAGTATTTGCGGCAGTGATTTCAAAATTATCTAAAACAAACAAAAATACCCCTTATATAATAGCATTTATTTTGGGGCTTGCACTTAATTTTATTCTATTTTATATTTTATCATTTATTGAATAATACAGAATTAAATTTTTTTGGAGAAAAGATATATGAAAAAATCAATTGCAATTATATTTATTACATCTTTAATGATAGCAGGATGTGCATCTGAGAGCAAAAATACACACACCGGCATAGTCGATCTTATTACATCGCAGGATACATCAAAGCTCTACACCGCAATAAATGACTTATTTTCAAAATGATAAGAGGGTTTTAAATGAATATCATATCACAAAAAAACGAACTCCGAAAACTGTATAAGCAAAAACGCTCCGAAATTTTATCAAAAAACAGAGATACGATCTCGGATAAGATTTCATCGAATTTATTTTCTCTTAATGAATATCAAAAAAGTGACATAGTATTTACATTCATCGGTACACACTCCGAACTTGCTACCGATAAGATCATCTCCCGTTCGTTTTCCGAGGGGAAAAAAGTTGCCGTACCAGTTGTGACCGACAAAGCCCATGAAATGATATTCATAGAAATAAATTCCGATACACCGCTTATAAAAAGTAAAATGGGCATACTTGAACCTGCCCCCGATATTTCAAAGCAGCTGACCCCCACTCCACTCTCCGTTATCATAGTCCCCGCTCTTGCGGCAGGACGTGACTTTTACAGAATAGGCTATGGCGGCGGCTACTATGATAAATTTTTATCCGAAAACATATATTTGTCATCAATAGTACTCTGTACCGATATCCAGCTTATCGGCT
>JAFUUG010000404.1 GCA_017483905.1 Bacillota bacterium | reverse complement strand
TTTATCTTTTTTCATAGTTTTCTCCAAATATCAAAAAGCTGCCGCAGATCAACGGCAGCAGTTCTGTTTTTTATAATTAATATAAAGGATACTTAGCCATAAGTTTTGCTACTCTTGTCTTGCACTCATCTTTCTTATTATCGAAATCCTTTATAACTGTTGCGATTATATCAGCAATCTCTTTCATATCTTCTTCCACCATGCCTCTTGAAGTAGCGGCAGGAGTACCAAGTCTTACACCGCTTGTAACAAATGGTTTTTCAGGGTCGAAAGGTATCGCATTTTTATTGCAAGTAATATTTACTTCATCAAGTCTGTGTTCAAGTTCTTTTCCCGTAATTCCGTTGCTTCTGAGATCAACGAGCATAAGATGATTATCCGTTCCTCCGGAAACAAGATTTACACCGTTTGCAAGAAGACCCTCGGCAAGAGCCTTTGCGTTTTTGACAACCTGATCGCCATAAGCCTTGAAAGAAGGATCAAGAGCCTCTTTGAAACATACAGCTTTAGCCGCAATAACGTGCATAAGAGGACCACCCTGTATGCCGGGGAATATAGCTTTATTCACAAGTTTGATATTCTCTTCGCTGTTGCAGAGGATAAGACCGCCTCTTGGACCTCTGAGTGTCTTGTGAGTTGTAGTTGTGACAAAATCTGCATAAGGCATAGGGTTCGGATGATTTCCCGTTGCTACAAGACCTGCTATATGAGCCATATCAACTAAAAGATATGCACCTACTTCTTTTGCTATCTCACCAAATTTTTCAAAATCTATTATTCTTGAATAAGCACTTGCCCCTGCAATAATAAGCTTAGGCTTATTTTCTAAAGCAAGTCTGCGAACTTCATCATAATCTATCCTTCCTGTTTCTTCGCTTACACCGTAAGAAACTACATTATACTGCTTACCGCTCATATTTACAGGGCTTCCGTGTGAAAGATGTCCGCCGTGAGCAAGACTCATACTAAGAACCGTATCACCGGGTTTAAGTACTGCAAAAAACACAGCCATATTAGCCTGTGCACCGGAATGAGGCTGAACATTTGCATATTGAGCATTGAAAAGTTTCTTTGCTCTCTCAATAGCAAGATTTTCAACTATATCAACTCTTTCACAGCCGCCGTAATATCTCTTTCCGGGATATCCCTCGGCATATTTATTGGTAAGCACAGAACCCATAGCAGCCATAACAGCCTTTGAAACTATATTTTCAGATGCTATAAGCTCAATATTTGTACGTTGTCTTGTAAGTTCCTGTTCTATTGCATCCTTAATTTCGGGATCAACAGTATTTAACTCATTTAAATCATACATTTTAAATCAAAACCTCCGCTTTTCTTTTGATTTGTAATTCTTTCCCTAAAATTATAACATATTATTCATTTTCTTACAACATCTTTATTGAAAATCTTTCCAATAATTTTCTTCATTGTCTTCTTCTATACTTGAAATATATTCATCAGCTATATCAAATATCTCGCTTTCGTCATCTATCGTATAGAATACCTTCTCTCCCTCTTTTTTAATGTTTTTCTTTTTTATCTTATTGTTTCCGAGCCAGTTTCTGAAGCCTTCCTCCCATTTGTCAGCTTGTTTTTTACCATATTCTTCATAGCACGAGATCTCGTCTTTCACTTCAAATATAAAATCTTCAATATCAATCTTCATCGTTATCTTTCTCCATATCGGTATTGTATTTTAGTTCGTCATTATTTTTCTCTGTATCTTGTATCTTATTTTGTCTGCTTTCAAGAATAAACCCGAAAAGTCCGCCGCAAGTTCCACCTAAAAGATGTGCTATTTGCGATACATTGTCATTTTTTGTTACCATATCGGCTATTTCCTGACCGGCAAAAAGAATTATGATTATTATAAATGTTGCAGGGATCTCACCTTTTTTGTAATTCGTAAAGCTGCTTAACAAAATAAACATAAACGCTATACCACTTGCTCCGAGTATTGCCGTATCAAAAAATATAATATGCAGCAATCCCGTTATTATCGCAGTTATCATTATCATCATAAGCAGTCTGTATGAACCGTATTTTTCTTCAAGCATAGGACCGACAAGAAGTATTATCGTAAAATTTCCGAAAAAATGTTCATAATTTATATGTCCGAATATATGCAATATCAGTCCCGAATATGTATATATACTTTCAATTCCTTGATTTCTTGCACAGAATAAATTCTGCATTACCTGTCCGTCTGTAAAATAATTGGCAATAAGAGCAACTATACATATCAGCGTATAAGTCAGAATAACAGGTGAATTATACCTTATTCTTGAAATTGTTTTTTTTGCCGTTTCCATTTTTTCTTCCTCCGTTATTTCTGTTGTAGTATATCCTCTTATTCATATTATTGTTTTTCTGATTATTCTGAGTATTGTTCTTAAATTCTTTCTTGTATTCTTTTTTGTTATCAACCCTCAGAGAATTATTTTTTTCTTCGGTTTTCTTATATTCATCAGGTTTTATATTTTTTTCTTTGAGTTTTTTGTCCACAAACTCTTTAAGCAGAGTATAACATACGGAAACAAGCGGAATAAATATCAGCATACCGAGTACACCCATCAGGCTTGCACCCACAGTGACAGCCATAAGTATGTAAATCGGAGGCAACCCTACCGAACCTCCTACGACTCTCGGATATATAAGGTTTGTCTCTATCTGCACCAATACAATAAAAAGCACAAGGAAACCTACTGCCTGCCATGGATTCACCATCACTATAAGAAGAAATCCGATTATACACCCTATAAAAGAACCGACTATAGGAATAAGAGCCAGTATGGATATCAACACACCCACCAGTACTGCATAAGGCATACCGCATATAAGCATTGCCACAAAAAACATAGTTCCCAGAATAATAGCCTCTATACACTGTCCCGATAAGAAATTTGAAAATGTGTTGCACGTCAGCCTTATTATGTAAATCGTTCTTTCTGCCGCTTTTTTTGGCATAAGTGCAAATATGATACTCTTGACTTCTTCTGCCAGCATCTCTTTTTGAAAAAGAGCATATATAGAAAATATAAAACCTATTACAAACGATGTAACACCGTTTATTATCGTACCTACCATACTCATACTTGAATTAAGCAGATTTTGTCCCCATGACTGTAAATAAGAGCTTGCCTCTATAGCAATATCATGCCAGTTCAGATCTATTTTTTTTATGTATTCATTCGCCTGCGGAAGCTTATCGCTTAATTCATTCAGTTTATCCTCAGCAGAAGCCACAGCAGATGGTATCTGTTTAGCTATCTGCATTATAGTATTTGTTATTTCGGGTACTATTACAAGCATAGCCATACTTATTATAAAAATACCGACCAACAGCGTTATGAAAAAAGCAAAAAATCTCTTTGCACCTTTCATTTTATCACTTTTTCTGAAAAGAAAAGATTCGATCTTTTTCATAGGCACATTCAGTATAAATGCGATTGCACCGCCCAAAATAAACGGCATAAACACACCCAGAATATATTTTATGAAATCAACTACCAATCCAATATTCTGAACAATTTCGCTAAAAATAATTGCTGCAAATACAATACAAATTATTTTTTTAATATTTTCACTGTTAAGTTTCATTTTAAGCCCTCGTTTTTTTATTTTTTTACATCCTCTATCATAATATCATATCTAAATATTTTTTTCAATTGTTTTTGGTGATTTTAAACAGATGAATTACACAAAAACAGTCATTTTTACAGAAATTTCTTATTCCGGACAAAATTATATTCTGTTTTGTGTTCGTCGTCATTTTTTTACATTTAAAACAACATATTATTTAAAAAGCCGATAACGACTACATCCTGCACCGTCATCGGCTTTTTTATTTTATACATTATCCTTATTGCTTCTGAGATCTTGTATATTTGCATACATAGTATTTACTTCTTCCGTAAGTATCCTCTCGGTATCCTTACTCTGCTGAACATATATGTCAACAGATTCATTTATTGAATTCATACATCTCGTTATACATTTTTCAGCATAATCAATTGCGGAATTTTTCATTTCTCTCACATAATTTTTAGCATCATCTCTCAGAATTTCAGCTTCTTCTTTAGCCATTCTGGTTATTTCATGATTGCTTACCAATCTTTCAGCTTCAACTTCCGCATCTTTTATTATATTCTTTGCCTTATTTTCCGCATCGGCTATAACCCTGTCCGCTGTATCGCAAATCTTCTGAGCTTGACGTATTTCAGACGGAAGGCTGCCTTTTATCATTTCTACAAGTTCAACTGCACGCTCTTTATCAAATCCACCCTTTGAAAAAAAACCACCGCTTTTACTGTCATATATAAGTTCAGAAAGTTCTTCTAACATTTCTTCCAGCGTTTCATCATATTCATTGTTCATTTTTCATTTTCCTCCTTGCCATTGAACTTTTCTTCAAGGGCTTTTTTTACATCTTCTGTTACCATCGACTCAAAATTCCCCTTATATTTGGCAATTTCTTTTACTATCGACGAACTTGTATACATATGTATAAGATTAGTCGGTATAAATATCGTATCTAATCTCGGATATAAGTTTTTATTTGTCAGTGCCATCTGAAATTCATATTCAAAATCGGTCACTGCCCGCAATCCTCTTATTACAGTATCTATATCCATTCTTTCGGCAAACTGAACAAGCAGTCCGTCAAAAGAAACGCATTTCACATTATTTATATTTTTCGTTGCCTTTTCGAGTAATCCAATCCTTTCTTCTACCGTAAACAAAGGTTTTTTTCCCGAATTTTCAAGCACAGCCACATACAAAACATCAAATTTGCTTGCAGCTCTTTCAATTATATCAAGATGTCCGTTTGTTACCGGATCAAAACTTCCGGGATAAACAGCTTTCCTCATTTCTGTTCCTCCGAGTATTTGATAAATGTCATTTTCGCTATCTTATATTCTTTTACACGAAATACGCATAGACCATCTATATTAGGTTCGCTTTCCTCTATTGCCTGTTCGCATATAATAAATCCGTCATCTTTCAGTATTATTGTTCGGGCAATAGCATTCAGTGTTTCTTCCGTTAATCCTCTGTCATACGGAGGATCCATAAATATTATGTCAAATTTTTCGCCGCTTTGAGATAATCTCAATATTCCGCTTTTTATATCACAGCCAAGTACACGACATTTGCTTTCGATTTTAGCTGCTTTTATATTATCCTTTATTATACCTTGTGCCTCTCTGTCAGAATCTATAAATACAGCCCTTGCAGCACCTCTTGATACTGCCTCTATCCCTATCGCACCGCTTCCGCCAAACAAATCGAGAAAATTTACCTCATATAGATCCCCTGCAATTATATTAAACAAGGATTCCTTTATTCTGTCTGCCGTTGGACGTGTATTAGACCCTTTTGGAGCTTTTAATTTAAGCCCTCTGGCACTTCCCGAAATCACTCTCATAATATCTGTACCTCATTATTTTATCATTAATGATACCTTATTACAAGTACTTTTTTGCTTTTAATTATAAAATTTATTATGAAACGTCAAAAAACGCATTATTATCAAAAAAAATTATAATTGTATCCTA
>JAFUUG010000403.1 GCA_017483905.1 Bacillota bacterium | reverse complement strand
TAGCACAGAAGAAAGATATAGATGATGCGGATTTTCTTTTGACAAAAGATACTTCCTTTGATGTAAAAGAATCTTATAATGAACTCAGAACGAATGTCATGTTTTCCCTTGCAGGAGAGGGCTGTAAAAAAATATCTTTTACAAGCTCGGTGGCATCGGAGGGAAAATCGACGACTTGTTTTAATCTTGCGATAACATTTGCGGAACTCGATTCAAAGGTGCTTGTAATAGACTGTGACCTGAGAAAACCAAAACTTAACAAATTCGTTAAGCTGAAAGAAACAGAGGGACTCAGTAATTATCTGATAGGAAAAGCAAAACTCGATAAAATAGTGCATAATTCGGGAAGAGAAAATCTCGATGTACTGCTTGCGGGAAATGTGCCGCCGAATCCGTCGGAACTTCTTTCTTCTCCTAAAATGCAGGAAATGGTAGATGAACTTTCAAAGAAATATGACTATATCTTTTTTGATGCACCGCCTATTACGGTAGTTACGGATGCGGCTATAATCTCATCTCTTATAGATGGATTTGTGGTGGTGGTACGACATCAGATAGCCGATAAGACACTTGTGAAACTTGCACTTAGCAAGCTTGATTTTGTAAACGCAAAGATAATAGGGCTTGTGCTTAATGACGTTCATTCGGAAAAGAACAAATACGGATATTATAAATACGGATACTACAGAAGAGGCTACTATAAGTATGGATATTACAGGAGATCGTATTATAATCAGGAAGAGGCTAAATAATTATGATAGATTTTCATTCACACTTTCTGCCTAAAATAGATGACGGCAGCAGCAGCAGAGAAGAATCTCTTGAAATGCTTACGCTTTCAAGGTCGTATGGGATAGATACGATAGTTGCAACTCAGCACTTTTATATAAAGAGAAACGGTATAGATAAGTTTATTGAAAAAAGAAGTGCTTCTTATGATGCCCTTAAAGAAAAGCTGCCTGATGATGATTCGGTGCCCGATATAATCTTAGGGGCGGAGGTATATTATTTCAACGGGATAAGCGGGGCGGAATCACTTGAAAAATTATGTATCGGTGATACGTCGTATATGCTTCTTGAAATGCCTTTTGAACAATGGAGCGAAAAGGTTCTGAGAGATGTTACGAATATTATATCCACAAGGAATATTACACCGATACTTGCTCATATCGAAAGATTTATACCGTATCAGAATGATATGGGTGTAATGAATGAAATGCTTACGCTTGATTTGTTCGTACAGATGAATGCTGAATATGTGAATGACTTTTTTACGAGGAAGAAAGCTATAAATATGATCCGTGACAATACAGTGCAGCTGCTGGGTTCGGATTGTCACAATATGAAAAAAAGAAAACCGAATCTCGATAAGGCATTTTCGATAATAGAAAAGAAACTTGGGAAAGATTTTCTGGAGCGGATAGATTCTCTCGGAAGAAAAATACTTGGCATTAAATGACGGAAAACCCTTGTGTTTTCCGTCATTTTTAGGTTTGACCGTGAAAAACGCTCTTACAGAAAAATCGAATCAAATCCCGTTGTTTCTATTATCTCACGAATATTTTTGCCGACACCGTATATCTTGAATCTGCTTTTATCTTCAAGGGATTTATACATTACAAGCAGAACACGAAGACCAGCAGAAGATATATAAGTCATATCTTCAACGTGTAATTCTATTGCATCTATCGGCTCTGTTATCTCACGGAATTTCTTTAAAAGCTCGGGTGCTGTAAGAGTATCTAGTCGTCCGGAAACGGAAAGATGCAATACAGTATCATTCTTTGTCGTACTTACCGAAAAAGGTTTTTCGTCGATTTGCTGCTCTTGTGCTGTTGTCTTTACAGTCATCTCCCAGAAGTACATATCTTTAAATATTTCTCGTATCGCCGCATTTGCACTCTCGGAAACAGTCGCAAGCTTCTCCGGCAGATAATCGATCATTGGTATTTTTTTGAGTTCAAACCCCATTCTGTCAATAAAAGCCATTGCTTTATTTTCATCGGTATCAAAGAATTCATTGTTATTGAATTTTACATCTGCTGTTATTGATGCGGCTTTATGCGTAATTGCTTCATATAATGATGTAAGTTGTTCATCATGATCTAGGGCGGCGTGTGCAATATCACGGTCACGGTCACAGAAGAAATATGCCCTATCTGTCGTCACCCAGCTGCCGCCGTGTTTTTGAAGGAGCTTATGAATATTTTTAAATACTTCTTCGATCTCAGACTGAGAAAAATACATAAGAAGTCCTTCCGTTGTTATCATGAAATTTTGATTTTCG
>JAFUUG010000402.1 GCA_017483905.1 Bacillota bacterium | reverse complement strand
TTATCCCCTTTGAAAAGTATTCAAGTGCCTTTTTGTATTCTCTTATCATATAATAGCTTTTACCCAGCTGATAATATATATACGGGTCATCGCCGTTATCATCTGTTTCTTTCAGTAGCATCTTTATATTTCTTTCGGCTTTTTTTACCTTATCTATCTCATTTTCGTTATATCCTGCATGATCGGTATATATTTCAACATCATAGAATTCTTTTTTACTGCCGTCTTTTCTTTCAACTTGCTCGTGTATTTTCCCCTTAAATTCATATAATCTCTTGTCAAAAATCCTTCCAAGACTTCCAATCTCGCATCTCTTTTCTCCATCTTGCACATAATTGTTTTTTTGTCTTATACAGCCTATGTATTCAGGATATTCATTGATTTTTTTCTCAACTCTTTTTTTATTTATTTCTGTAATAACTTCATCTGCATCGAGAATAAAAACAAAATTATTTCCTGCCTTTTCTGTGCTGAAATTCCTTGCCGCCGAGAAATCATTCACCCACTCAAAAAAATACACCTTATCCGTATATTTTTTTGCTATCTCAACACTTTTATCCGTAGAACCCGTATCGACCACAACGATCTCCCAGCCTGTTTTTTTTACTTCACTAAGACACTTATCCAAAAATTTTTCTTCGTTTTTTATTATCATGCAAACGCTTATCATCTATCTCACTCCAAAGCAATTTTCAGATTATCGAGATTATCCTTCATTATCGAAAAATAATCTTCATTTTCCTCGTCGTCCGTTCCCTCTATCGGATTTAATGCAAGACACTTTGCCCCCGTTTCCTCCGCAATAGTTTCGGCTGTCTTTGAGCTTACAAGTTCTTCAAAAAAAATAACTTTGATATTTTCATTTCTGACAGTTTCAATTATCTCCGCCATTTTTGCCGCTTCGGGTTCACCCTCTGCATTAAGCCCCTCTATTCCCGTCTGTGTAAGACCGTATTCCTTGCAAAGATAACCGAACGCCTCATGTGAAACGATTATATTCTTGCTCTTGAAATTTTTGACTTCACTTTTATACATCTCGTCCGTTTCATCAAATTTTTCATTGAGTTTTTTCAGATTTTCCTCATAATATTCTTTATTTTTACCGTCGGCACTTATCATAGCATTTGCTATATTTTCAGCCTCTATCTTAGCATTTGACACACTCAGCCATGTATGCGGATCTGTTATCCCATCATGATCTATCAGTTCACAGCCGGCAGATGCCTCTTTAATTATATCCTTATTTTCGAGAACATCTCTCACCTTGTCTATCCATGGCTCCATTCCTGCCCCGTTATATATAAACAGATCACAGTTTTCAAGCCCTACCATATCATTTACAGTCGGCTCCCAGTCATGTGGCTCTGTTCCCGCAGGCACCATATTCACAACTTCTGCCTTATCCCCGCCGATTTTCTTTGCAAGATCACTCATAGGATAAATACTCGTATAGACCACGATCTTATCTTTTGTTTCGTCATTCTTTGCGATCTCAACATTATTTTCTTCTCCGCCGCAGCCGCATAAAAATATCAGAGCCGCCGCCGATACAGCACATAAAACTTTTCTGAGCATAATGATTTTACCTCCGAAATATCTGAAAAATATATTAAAACATTTATCATATAAAAACTTTAATATATCTTTCAAAAAATCTTATTCGGGCGCATATAGATACGCCCGAATAAACATCAGGTGTTATTCTGCATATATCTGTTGAAGTTTTCCACATCAATACAGTTATCAAGTGCATCTTTCTTAGCAATCTTTCCCTCTTTGCAAAGTCTTGCAAGATGGAGATCGAGAGGCTGCATACCTACAGAACCGCTTGTCTGCATGGTAGAGTTTATCTGATGCGTTTTATCCTCACGGATCATATTTCTTATAGCGTCATTTACACAAAGTATCTCAAGAGCCGCAACTCGACCATTATGCTCCTTATTAACGATAAGACGCTGTGTAACAACACCCTCAAGAACCATCGCAAGCTGTGTTCTTACCTGCTGTCTTGCATGAGGAGGGAAAGAGTCGATGATACGGTTTATAGTTGAAGCCGCACCGATAGTATGCAGAGTCGAGAAAACCAAGTGACCTGTTTCTGCTGCCGTAAGAGCAACAGAAATAGTCTCGTTATCACGCATTTCTCCGACGAGAATAATATCGGGGTCTTCACGGAGTGAACCTCTGAGTGCATTTTCAAAGCTCAGTGTATCCTGACCGACTTCTCGCTGATTAACTACACATTGGTTATGATGATGTACATATTCGATAGGGTCTTCGATAGTTATAAGATGGTCTTTTCTTGTTCTGTTTACCTGATTCATTATAGCCGCACGAGTTGTGGACTTACCGCTACCTGTAGGACCCGTCACAAGCACAAGACCCTTTTTAAGCTGTGCGAATGTTCTTACAACAGGAGGAAGATTAAGTTCATCTATTGTAAATATCTTAACAGGCAATATACGGAACACTCCCGCAACGCAGCCCTGCTGTTTGAAAATATTTGCTCTGAATCGCCCTCCCTGCTCGTCCTGATAAGCAAAGTCGATCTCACCCATATTTTCAAAATAAGCTATCTGCTCAGGTGTAAGTATCGAATAAAGTACATTCTTCGTGTCCTCAGCCGTCATAACGGGATATTTATCTATCGCCACAAGATCGCCGTGAAGACGCATCTTCGGATTTACATTGACCGTGATATGTAAGTCACTGGCACCGCTGTCACGGGCTATTTTAAACAAGTCCTTCATTACTTCTATCATTTATAGCTCAACCCCTTTTCTTTTTGATATATTGATTCCTTAAAAAAACGGCTTGCAGCGGATAACCGCAGTATATCTTTGCAAGCCGCCGACAGCACACATAAGTATGCAGATCCGATAGTATTTTCTTTTTTTATACAGAATAAGTAGCTCTCATAAGTTCTTCCACTGAAACAGTGCCCTCATAAACATGTGAAAGACAGTCTTTTTCAAGCGTTATCATTCCGCCCTCATTTATAGCTACCTGTTCAAGTTTATCTTCACTTGCACCCTCATTAATAAGTTCTCTTATTTTTGAATCCACAACGAGTATCTCATGGATACCAAGACGACCTTTATATCCCGTTCCGCCGCAAACCTCGCAGCCTTTGGCCTTGAATAATTTCGTACCCGGCTCTATTCCGAGATATCTCTTTTCAAAATCGCCCGATTCATACTCTTCCTTGCAATTAGCACATAATTTTCTTACAAGACGCTGTGCAACGATACCTACCGTAGCCGAAGCCACCATGAAAGGCTCGATACCCATATCTGTAAGACGGGCAACAGCACCGCAGGCACTGTTAGTATGGATAGTTGAAAGAACGACGTGACCTGTGATAGCCGTTTTTATAGCGATACCTGCCGTTTCACCGTCACGGATCTCACCAAGCATGACTATATCGGGGTCTTGTCGGAGAACAGATCTCAGACCTGCCGCAAATGTAAGTCCTGCTTTATCATTTATCTGTACCTGAGTTATACCGTCAAGTTTGTACTCCACAGGGTCTTCAAGTGTTATCGTATTTACCGTACTGTCATTTACCTCGTTAAGAACGGAATACAGCGTAGTCGTTTTACCGCTACCTGTAGGACCGCAAACAAGGATAATACCGTTAGGACACTTTATAATATCCTGGAACTTCTCCAAATTCTTTGGGCTTATACCAAGCTGATCGATAGAAAGCACACTGCCTACACCACCGAGTACACGGATAACGATCTTTTCGCCGTAAACCGTCGGAAGACTGGATACACGAAGGTCAACATTTTTTCCGTCAAGTACAGTTTCTATACGACCGTCCTGAGGTATTCTTTTTTCGGCTATATCCATACCGCTCATGATCTTTATACGAGTAACAAGACTGTTATGAGCAGCAGCCTTTATTTCCATTTTTTTAACAAGACGACCGTCTATTCTCATTCGCACTCTCGTTATTTCTTTCATAGGCTCTATATGGATATCACTGGTACCCGAGCGAACCGCCGTCGAAATAAGCGTATTAACGAATTTAACTATAGGCGCACTCTCTATCTCGTTCTTTAACTGTTCGTCAAGACCGAATGTATTGAGGTCTTCATTAAAATCAAATTCCTGATTGATATTATCGGTTGCCTTGTTTGACTTTTCCTCGCTGTAATATTTTGCAATAGCTGCCTCTATCTCATTTATCGAAGATAAGACAGGTTTTACATTGTGACCCGTTTTCACCTTTATTTCGTCCATAAGGTAGAAATTCATCGGGTCTATCGTAGCTATCACGACTACTTTTTCATTACAGTCAATAGGGAATATCTTCTTTTCTTTGGCATAATCCTCGGTAATAAGTTCTACAGCCTCTTCATTGACTTTAAGTGATGATATCTCCACATAATCAACTTTAAGACGGCTGCTGAGGATCTTCATCAGATCTCTTTCTTTGATGTAGCCCAGCTCTATCAGTGTATCGCCCAGTTTTTTACCTTTTTGCTTCTGCAATTTAAGCGCATATTCAAGCTGGTCTACCGTAATCAACCCGTTCATCAATAACAACTTACCTATCGGTATGTTCTTATTCATCTGTCCGCCTGGTGCAGGCATATAATCACTTCCCATCTAATAATGATCATTCAATATAAAACTTCAATACTCTGCCCTCTGCCTGGCTTGCAGTATTTCCGTCTTTTCGTCTTGATGTTATCGAAGCATTCTCGGTAACTATCTCTGTTTCATGGAAAAATACACAGTTATCTCTCAGTGCTTCTTCATAAGCATCCTGCTTATCCTCATCAGCCGCTGCCGCCGCTGCCGCCTCACCAACAGCATTGAATTCATTCCATGTCTGGTATCTCTTATCAACTGCCCATACCTTGACCGTCAGACTCAATCCATGCTTATACAATCTTGTAAATAACTTTACAGCAGTAGTATTGCTCTGATCATACATTTTTGTTTTTACAAGCGTTCCCGAAGAATCGGGTGTATATATCGTTATACCGCCGTCTGTCAATGTATCGGGATCGCCGCATACGATATATCCATATTGCTTTTGAAGATTTTTATGTTCTTCAAGCTTTTTGTTCGTATATTTCTCTATCAGCACATTTGCATCCGATGAATATTCCGATGCTACCGCATTAGCCCATTCTGTAGTAAAAGTTGAACCATCGGATGCTACGACCTCCGCACCGTCGATTATTCGCAGTTCTCTTGAATTGACCGTAAGCAATCTTATTCTTTCCATCATATTTGCACAAGCCATCTGAGCCTCACTGCTTGATGAAATTCTTCCGCTTACCTCCGATGATGAAACAAACATAGTCGTCGTAACCATTAATATAATGATCAGGATAGTCATATCTATTACGAGTTCTATCAGTGTAAAGCCTTCTTTGCCTTTAAAAAAATTTTTCACTTATTTCACCCGCCCTTTCTCATCATGGTGCCGTTGTAGTCGTTTCGATCTCTTTAACAGCTCCGATAAGCATATATCCTTGCTTTGAGGCATCTTCGGCTTCTGTTCTTGTGTAGATCTTCTGTCTGTATATTATGCTGTCATTAAATTCCTCGTCCGCTGCCGTCGCACCTTTGAATGTAACGTGTGTTTCGGAGAAATTTATTTTTACGTTCGCATCGTATATTTCAAAATCGTTGTCCGTATTATCCGGTGTATTTACATTGTCAATATCGTTTTCAAGATCCGAAACGACTAACTCTCTGTCACGTCTTGTAACTTCATTGTGCATATTCATTCTTGAAAACTTTGTAAAAGCGACCGCAAGCGTAGTAGCAATTATAGAGAGTATAGCTACCGCAATTATTACTTCCACAAGGGTAAAACCTTTCTTTTCAGAAAATTTTTCGGAAAATTTCATTTTTACCCCTCCTTAACTCCAGATATCCTGAACTGCCTTTGTATATTTCTTTGATGTAGGCACATGACACTCTATACAAGCACTGGTATTTGCCGTAAGGTTCTGTAAGTTTCTGCAATATACCGTACCGCAGAATACAGGTGCACCCTCATAAGAACATATTACATCGGTATATTTCGATAATATATATCCTCTGAATGTTACCACATTACCGCTTCCACCCACACGGAATACACCGCCCGGAGCATCGTCGGGACCCGGTGTCTCGTCGGGATTCACGACACCGAATACATAAAGTTCAGGTATACCGCCGTTTGCACCACCGTAATTATAGTCCTTTGTCGTTAATTCGTGATCCGAAAATGAAACTTCACTTCCCCAACCCGTAGGAACTGCATTGAGTATCGGTACGCCGCAGTCATCTACCGTTTCATTCTTAGGTGTAAGTGTGTCGTCTTGTACTCTGAACACATGACCCGCAAGATTTCCATTATTCGATGCAAATTTGAAATCCGCATCCTTACCGTACATAAAGAATCTGACTCTGTTCTTTCCACCATTGTCATTTACGCATATCTCAGCCTGACCCTCCAGAGATACCTTACTGTTTATAAGCACATCTATAGGACCATCACTTGCATCGAAATATAGTACATACGGATAGTTATTGAAATTTATACTTCCGT
>JAFUUG010000401.1 GCA_017483905.1 Bacillota bacterium | reverse complement strand
CTCGAAAAAGAAAGAGTTAATAGTCCGCAGGGAAACCCTATGGACAATAATTTTGCAAGTTTGACTTATGTCAGATATGCTGATGATTGGTTATGTGGTGTTATAGGAAGTAAAGAAGATTGCAGAAAAATAAAAGATGATATTAAAAATTATCTTTATGAAAAACTAAATCTTGAACTTTCGGAAGAAAAAACATTGATAACAAATGCACAGGATAAAGCAAAATTTTTAAGTTTTGATATATATGTACGGAAAAGTAATTTATGTAAAAGAGATAAACTCGGCAGACTTGTAAGAAATTATACAGGCAGAGTTGTTCTTGAAGTATCTACAGAAAAGATAAGAAATAAGTTACTTGATTGCAAAATTGTCAAAATGACATACCATAGGGGTAAGGAAGTCTGGAAAGCAACAGCAAAATATAGCTTAAAAGATTGTGATGATTTGGAAATTCTCGATTACTATAATAGTGAAATAAGAGGATTTTACAATTATTACTGCATAGCGAATAATGCTTCAATAATAAATAGTTTCAAGTACATAATGGAATACAGTATGTATAAAACTTATGCAACAAAATATAGAACTCAAAAATCCAAAATTATAGCGAAATATCGTATAAATAAGGATTTTGGCGTTAAGTATACAAATGCAAAAGGTAAAGAAATTACAAGATTATTCTATAACGAAGGATTTAAACGGCAAAAGAAAACATTGTACAAAGATATAGATTCAACTCCAAATTGTTTGAAATACTTTGGAAGTACAAATTTAATTGACAGATTAAAAGCAGGAAAATGTGAGTATTGCGGCAAAGAAGATACAAAAATAGAAATACATCACATAAGAAAACTCAAGAATTTAAAAGGTAAAAATTATTGGGAAACTCTTATGATTGCCCGAAGAAGAAAAACACTTGCATTATGCTTGGAATGTCACAAGAAATTACATTGTGGAAAGTTAGATTGAGCTTATAAATGGAGAGCCGTGTACATTGAGAGGTGTAAGCACGGTTCGGGGGCGAGCACTCGAAAACCTACTGTAGCGATACAGCAAGGCGTTGGGTGCTTAGCCTACAGCGGAATGGTAGAATAATCAGGCAAGGTAACGAAAACCCTGAAGTTGACATATATAACTATGTTACAAAGGGTACATTCGACGCATTTTTGTATCAGCTTGTCGAGAATAAACAGCGTTTTATCTCGCAGATTATGACATCTAAATCTATTGCCAGAAGTGCCGAAGATATAGACGATACCGTACTTAGTTATGCACAGATAAAGGCGGTAGCAAGCGGAAACTTTGCTGCGACACCTTAAAAAAATATTCAAAAAATTTTATGGCGGAAATACCGCCATTTTTGGTACTTTTCTTTATTTCGCAAAAATATGGTCTATGAAACATAAATCGGCTGTATCAAATACTGAAATGAATATCGACACCTGTTTCGTCGGAGATGTAAATAACCTCGATCACCGTAACAGCCAAGTCGTGCTTTTCCTGTGTTGTGAGTTCGTCCCAATGGCTCATCGGCTCGACAAGAGGACTTTCACAAACTCTTTTATGTTTCCTTTCACGACTGCAAACCTTATTTTCAAGTTCTAACTTCTTTGTGTGAAGTTCCTTGACACGCTGGCTTATGTAATCGAATAAAATGTTGTCCGCCTCTTTTAACTTATCGAGATAAGTTTTTATTTCGTTGTCGATACGGAGAATATCCTCTTTCATTTTTTCGATTTCGCTGTTCGGACTTTCGCTTTCCTTTTTTGCGATAACAAGGCTGTCAATTCGCTTTTTCATTTCCTCAAAAACGATTTTTTCGAGTTGGTCTGGTCGCATTTTAGGGTGTTTCTTTACGCAGCCATTCTGTTTGTATGCACCTGCGTCATAGTAATACAAATACTTCTTTTTTGTTCTGAAACCGTTACCCGAACTTAAAATCATAGAGTAATGACAATGAGCACATTTCACAAGTCCTACAAGCCAAGATTTTTCCACCTTGCCATTGTTTTTTATTCTAACATTATGGTCTTTCTTGTCCTGTACCGTCAGCCAAGTTTCAGCGTCTACAAGTCCCTCGTGATAACCTATCTTTGCATATTTTCCGCCGTCGCTTTTCGTGTGTAAAAATATCCCGTGAACACCGTCATAAGCACTTACATCATCGACTAACTCATATCCCTTTGACATAAGATAGCGATAAACTTCCTTATCGGCTCTTACATAAAGCGGACTTTGGAGTATTCTTGAAATATGCCCTCTACACATATTCGATACACCATTCGCCGCTTTTCTCGACTTCATAGTTGTATCAATGTTGTTCTCTCGAAAATAGACTATAATGTCATTAAGAGATACATCATTCTTCTTGTAAAGGTCATAGGCGATTTTGACTGATTCTGCCTGTGGTGACGGAACAAGAACGGAGCCTGTTTTTCCGTTTATAGTTCTTCTCTCCGACATAAAACCGTAGTAGTAAAAACCGCCCTGATAAAAGCCTGTTTCTCTTGCTTTTGTGTTGTATGAGTCCGCAACTCTTGACGCAATGGTTTCTCTCTCAAATTCCGCAAAGTTAAGAAGATTATTCCTCATCATTCTTCCCTCTTTGGTAGCTGTGTTAAAAGGCTCTGAAAGAGAATAGACAGCAATACCGAGTTTGTCGAGTTCATCGGAGATATTGAGATACTCACGCATATTTCTGCTGAAACGGTCATACTTCTTAACAACAATGCACTCTATAAGACCGTCTTTTGCGTCTGCCATCATCTGCTGAAATTCGGGGCGATGTGCTGTATCTTTTCCGCTTTTTCCGTCATCGCAGTAAATACGGTAGTTAGTTTTTTCTCCGACATACCTAACGCAATCTTCCTTTTGTGCCTCAATGGAAAGAGAATTGTTGTCCTTGAATTTGTCGCTGACCGAACGGCG
The DNA here is from genome assembly GCA_017483905.1 of Bacillota bacterium. Classification (GTDB taxonomy): domain Bacteria; phylum Bacillota; class Clostridia; order Lachnospirales; family CAG-274; genus RGIG4831. Next base: position 3,907 of record JAFUUG010000401.1, on the reverse strand, counting down.
AACATAAATTGCTGTGATTTTGCCTGTTTTGGCTTTATTCTTTGTTTTCATACTTAATCGACCTCCATAACTGAAGCCGATTATGCACTGTTTGCAAGATCATAATACCATAGTCGGCTTTACTTTTCAAGCGGAAAGAAAAATTTATTTGTCATTTTCTGTCTTTGGTTTCAGTATATCGTATAATTTGTTGATTTTTATCTGTTTAATGGCTTTGGGTATTTGTTCGGGGAGTGATATTTTCACAATAATATTGTTGTTCTTGTCCGAATATTTTTTGTCTGCCGATTTTTTCATAGTATCACCTCGATTTTCGTTTGCATTATATGTTCGCTTGTCAAGGATATTCGTACTCCGCTAACGCTTCGTACTCATATCCAAAGAATTGCTAACGCAATTCTACTCTCAGTGGGAGCTTAAACCGTTACTCCCCACTGAGAGTCAATTAAGCCCCGCCGCCTGTAGAGGCGGGTGTCTTAATTATTTGGATAAATTATTCTTTTTTGCCTGCCTATTTGCTCTGTATTGATTTTGATTTTGTTTCAGCTATAAGTTATAGGCTATGAAGTAAAATTCAAAATAAGGGCATTTCTGACGATTTAAGAAAAGGAAAATTACTTTTCCATAGTCGAATAATCTGCTCGCTTTATAAGATTTCCGTCTTGCTCTGCCCATTGTCTGATAGTCAATGCGTGGTCGGGGTAGTTTCTGCCTTTCGTGAACATATATTCCGAAATGCGATTGATATAGTATTCCCATTTGCGTACATCTCTTTTTAGTTCGGAGAGTTGCTCCTCTGTCAGAAAAACATTCTTGTATTTCCCAAAGGATAATTTTGTGTCAGTAGGAGTGTTGCTCTTATTATCTTTGCTTACGCTGTTATTTTCTTTTTGCGTAACGGTTAAAGTTGTTTCTTTTACAGGCTCTTTGATAACTGCATTACATTCAGCGGAAATTTGTTTGCTATCTAAAGCTGCCTTTCCGTTATCCGCATTTTCGGGATACAAAATGTAAATATGTGTTGGCTTTCCTACACCGACAGATTTACGCACTATAAGATGATTTTCCTCCAACATCTTCAAGGAGTTCTTTACTGCCATATCGCTCTTGCATATTATCTTTGCAAGTTCTTCGATCGTGAAGATAACAAATACATTTCCGTTTTTATCTATGTTGTCTGTATTCGCTGCCGATGATATTGCTCTGTCGGTGAGTAGTGCATAAATGATTTTTGCTGTTTGACTCACCTTAACCGAGTATTTTTCGGAAAACAAAAATTTCGGATACTTGATAAACTGTAAATTCGTGCTTAGCTTGAAATAATCCATAAAATTGCCACCTTTCTTTTGATAAAATGCTGTTCGGCATATTGCTTTGCCTTACAACATTATTCTAACAGCATTTTTCTCAAAATACATTGACGGTCACTTGACGAATACTTGACGAAATTTTAATATAAAATTTAAGCAAGTATTCAGCACACCTCCACTCCGCTTTCGCTTCGTGTCGGTCGAGGGGGTTACACCCCTCAAAGAATAATAAGAGTATTTTGCTTACAAAAGCTATGCTTTTGCCACAAAATACCCTTATATTCTTTAGTGCTGTATAATGAGAAGAAAAGCCACAAACTGTAATATACAATTTATGGCTTAAATCAGCTATTATTTTTTGTTTTCAAGTAATTTTATGTGGGACTGCATAAGATAAATATTATCGGATTTGCTTTTGAGTGTATCTTCATCAAGCTGCTCCCGATAGATATTCAACGCAGTATCAAGGTAATAGTTGGCTTTATCGTACATATTCAAATTTGTGTAGACACTTCCGAGATATTCGGATATTATAGCATAGTCAAGCATAGCATTTTCTTTTTTGAATTGCTCCGCAAAATTTTCAAGAAGTTTCAATGCCTTTTCCGAATATCCTCTTTTTACTGCTATACCTGTATAATTACATATCTGAACAGCCATATCGTGATTATATATGCTGAATTGCTGTAAAATATGCAATCCGTCATAAATATGCTTTTCTGCAAATTCATAGTTATCTGTTATCGAATACAGACCGCCCAAATTTGCATTGAGATTAGAAACGAGCAAAGCATTTTTCTTTGTCAGCTTTTCGATAAAGTTCAATGCTTGTGTTTCATATTCGATAGCTTTTTGTATGTCATTGTCGAATTGATAAGCTACCGCAGATTTGCAATCATACAATAATGCTTTATCTTCGGGGTAGAGCATTATTATTTTCGGTATGATGATTTCCATTTCCGAAATAATAAGCCGCATACCGCTTTCATAAAAGTATTTCTCCATATATTGAAAAGTATCTTTGAGAAATATTAGGTACTGCCTTAAATGGTCTTTTTCGATATTGTGAATAATGCACTCTATCATAAAAAACAGATTTTTGTATTCTTTCGTATCTTCGCCAAATCTTAAACAATGCTGTCTGATATTGTATAAAAACTTGCTGCAATTTCTTATGCTTGGTTTTGTTTCGTTGAGGACGATCTCTTTTATTATTGGGTGCATTGTGACTATGCTGTCATTTATTTTTATATATCCGTATTCTTCCAAATCATTTATGACATTCAAATCATTTTGGTTTATCAGCTTTGCGAAAAACCTTTTATCCATTTCTGATACGGAAATAAAAGCAAGACAACGAATTACCTTTATTTCTTCCGAAGATAGTTTTTGTATGGAAAATAAGGTGCTTATGTGTTCGTAATATATTGCTTTTTTCGGCTTATTATCCTTGTTAGCCTTTATTTTATCGGTCGCAGATAGCCTTATGTTTTCACTTTTTAGCTTTTGCAATAGTTCTTCGGGAGTGTCTATTCCTTTTTCGAGTAATCTCATAGCAAGTTCAAATGCGTATGTGTGATGATATATGCAATCGGCGATTTGAATAATAATCTCCCGATAGTTATCGGCATTTTTGAAAATATCTTTTGCAATGCCTATAAATATATCATCTCCCGACAGTTCGGTTAAATTAACCGTTATTTGATGATGATTTTCTCTTGAAGTGAATATGATTTTACAGTTAAGCTGCATAACATCAAGAACATATCTATCATTAGCCGAATTATCAAAATTATCAATGATAAGCAGCGTATCACATTTGAGGGCTTGCAAAAATCGTAAATGCTTGTTTGAGAGTTCTCCGACGGTTTCCTCTTGTGTATCATCACAAAATGACATATATGCAATATCATTTCGCAAATTGCCCGAATATACAAGATAAATGATATTGGTGTAGTCTTTTTTGTAAATATCGGCATAAGCCTTTACAAATTCGCTTTTGCCGATTCCTGCAATGCCTTGTACGAAGATTTTATCGTTATCGGCAAGTAGTGTATGCAAATTTTCAAGTTCTTCACTTCTTCCGCTGAAATATTTGCAAGGTTTAGGCGGCTTACAGTTAAGTATAATATCCTTTACAGATACAGACTTTTCTTCCTGTATGGTGTTGGATCTGTTCAAAGAAAAATATATTATCTCGGTCAAAAATTCGATTGCTGCTTTTTCGTCTTGCTGTGATGATAGATACATATTGCTGAAATATTCTCGCTTTGCGGAAGATATAGAAACATCGCTCATTATCAAATTTTTCAGTTCTGCCGATAATTTTGGATAGTCGGTTGTTTCGGGATATATATTGTTTTCAATATCTGCACGCAAATTTTCTTTATGTGTGCTGTCATAGTATGCTTTTAATTCGATAGGTAAATCTCTTTTGCCCGAAAGCCATCTGCTGACGGAGGTATAATCGGGTACATAACCTTTGCACTCGTCACTTGAAAGAAAACTACCGAACAAGGCATATATTAAGTCGGTCTTGTTTTTCGCAAGGGATACATTTATGTATTCAAACAGAATTTCCGCAGCAGTTCGGAACG
>JAFUUG010000400.1 GCA_017483905.1 Bacillota bacterium | reverse complement strand
TGATGCACTCGCTTTCGGCGCAGATAAGCTATTACAATTCGCTTATCCAGAAAAATCCCGATTGGGAGTATGTCGGAGTGTACGCAGATGATTTTATCAGCGGAACAAAAACCGTAAAGCGTACTGAATTCAATCGAATGCTTGAGGACTGCGAAAAATGTAAAATCGACATTATCCTAACAAAGAGCATTTCGAGGTTCGCAAGAAACACCGTAGACCTTTTGGAAACCGTAAGGCACTTGAAGTCAAAAGGCATTGAAGTGCGGTTTGAGAAAGAAAACATCAATTCAATGTCGGGTGACGGAGAACTTATGCTTTCCATCCTCGCATCATTTGCGCAGGAAGAGAGCCGGAGCATATCCGAAAATGTAAAATGGGGAACGAGAAAACGCTTCAAAAAAGGTATACCTAACGGGAAATTTCATATCTACGGTTATCGCTGGGAAGGTGAAGAACTTGTGATAGAACCCGAAGAGGCAGAAATCGTCAAGCGTATATTTCAAAATTTCCTTGACGGTAAATCAAGGCTTGAGACCGAGCGTGAATTTGCCGCCGAAGGCATAACCACACGAAACGGCTGCAGATGGGTGGATTCCAATATAAAATCCGTTCTCACGAATATCACCTACACGGGCAATATGCTTTTTCAAAAGGAATTTATCACAGACCCGATAAGCAAACAGCGAAAAAAGAATCGGGGTGAACTGCCGCAGTATTATGTGGAAGATACGCACGAGGCAATAATCGATAAAGAAACATTTGATTATGTCCAAAAGGAAATAGCAAGACGGAAAGAACTTGGACCCTTGGCGAATAAGAGTTTGAACGTCACTTGCTTTACGGGAAAAATCAAATGCGATCACTGCGGAGTGAGTTTTATGCACAACACTCATAAAAACAAAGCGAAATTATCCGTGCGTGGCGATAGGCTGATAAGCTGGGTATGCGGAACGAAAAAGAAGAAAGGCGGCCGCTGCCCCACAAGAGAAATACCCGACCACACACTAAAGCAGATATGCGCCGAGGTTCTCGGTACATCGGAGTTTGATGAAGATACGTTTACCGAGCAAGTGGAGAAAATAACAGTACCCGAACACGGTACTCTGGTATTTTGGTTCAAGGACGGAAGTACGGTCACTCGTCATTGGAGCAATACATCTCATAAGGACTGTTGGACGGCGGAATATCGTGCATTCGCATCGGAGCAGAGAAGAAAAACGCCGAGGTGCAAAAACGCATCGGAGCTTACAGCAAAGATAAGATGCTCCGCCTGCGGCTGTAATTTCAGAAGAGCCACACGGCGTTCTTCGGCATCAAAAACGGTCAAATTACACTATTGGCGGTGTTCGGGACACGGTGAAAATTGTCGGGCGATAGGATTAAAGGAAGAAACCTTAAAAGAATTCATTTCCAAGGTCATGGGAACTGAAAGCTATAACGCCGATGCCTTTAAAAAGCAAGTTGAAGCTATATACATCAAGGGTAAAAGCACATTTGAATTCCACTTTGCTGACGGTACGATAAAGACGGAAGAGTATATCCCGCCTGCCCGCAAAATGCCGCCGAGGAGCGAAGAATTCAAAGCACGAATGCGAGAGACAATGAAAGCAAAATGGACGCCCGAAAAGAAAAAGGAAATGAGTGAGAGAATGAAAGCACTCAGAAAGGAGCGAGGGAGATCATGGCGCAAAGGAAAGTGACAACGATTCCCGCAACACTTAATAAGTTTACTGCAAAGCCCGTCAGCAGCACACGAAAGCGGAAAGTGGCGGGATACGCAAGAGTAAGCACTGACCACGAGGAACAGCAAACAAGCTATGAGGCACAGGTCGATTACTACACTTCATACATAAAGGGCAGAACTGATTGGGAGTTTGTGGGAATATACACAGACGAGGGAATCTCCGCAACATCAACAAAACGAAGAGAAGGCTTCAATTCAATGATAGCGGATGCGTTAAACGGTAAAATCGACCTTATCATCACCAAGTCGGTGAGCCGTTTCGCACGAAATACCGTTGACAGCCTTACAACGATAAGGAAACTGAAAGAACACAATATCGAGTGTTACTTTGAAAAAGAGAATATCTGGACTTTTGACGGCAAAGGAGAATTGCTGCTCACGATCATGTCATCACTCGCACAGGAAGAGAGCCGTTCTATTTCGGAAAATGTAACATGGGGACAAAGAAAACGATTTGCAGACGGCAAGGTCAGCTTTGCATATTCAAGGGTACTTGGGTTTGATAAAGGCGAAAATGGGCAAATAATTGTAAATCAAGAAGAAGCCGAAACGGTAAAGCTGATTTTCAAACTTTTTCTTGAAGGAATGACACCGCACACCATATCAATGAAACTTACCGAAATGGGCATCAAATCTCCGGGCGGAAAGGATAAGTGGAATCAAGGTACAATACGCAGAATGCTCTCAAACGAGAAGTATAAAGGTGATGCCTTATTGCAAAAAGCGTTTACAGTCGATTTCTTAAGCAAGAAGCAAAAGAAAAACGAGGGAGAAGTACCGCAGTATTATGTCGAGGGAAACCACGA
>JAFUUG010000399.1 GCA_017483905.1 Bacillota bacterium | reverse complement strand
TTTCGCATTCCGATAATACAGAAAGTAAATACTATATGGATATTCTCTATTATTTGGGAAGATTATATATTGATGATTCGGACAATGAAAGGATCTATGAACTCTATAATACATCAGTCATTACAAGGAGCGATATTTCCGCAAATGAATTTATAGAAAACTGTTACAATGCAAAAGATAATATGCACGAACTTCTTTACGATGATGAAACGAATATACACATCGGCAAAAGTATGGATATAAGTATTGAGAAATCCGTAGAAGTTGATATGAACGAGCTTTCTTTAAATGAATTCGATGAACTTGAAGAATCAGAAGAAGATGAAGAAAACGAAAACGGAAGTGATTATTATTCAAACTTGCTTGATGATCTTAAAAGTGCCTTTGACTTTGATGACGACTCTTTTGATCCGGAAAATGATGATTTCGACGATGAGGATGACGAAGATTAAGAGTTCCGGATAGTTTTATATCTTTATATAGATTGTGAAGAAATTATGCTCCAGCCATTTTTATGCAAAATTATTTTTTCAATAATTCCTTTTGAAATTATCAGCATTGCAGGCTTAAAACCGCATGACGGACTTTATTCGTTCGAGCTTTGTTTACCGGCTTGCAAGTACCAATGAGCTGTGCAGACAAGACTTGAAAATAATTGACGGAAAACGTAAGTTTTCCGTCAAGACGTTATGAAAATTTTTTACAACGTCTATAAATGTTCTTTTATTATCATTTCTATCATATCGGCTGTATCAGAGATAAGCTTCTCACAGCCTCCGACTTTTTTCTGTAATCTCGCACATTCAGTGCAGCCGTATTTTTCGCTGAATCTGACAATAAGCTTTAGTCTCATACTTTTAGCCGTATTTTCATCGAAAACAAGTCCAAATACCATTATCCCACCAATTATCGTGCTGCATATCCCTCCTGTACCAAATCCCATGTTTACAGCACTGCACATTTTTATCATTTCCTTTGTAACTTTCACTTTGTATACTTTTTCCGCTGCTTTCAATATACATTGAGAACAATTATACCCCTCTCTGTAATATTCGAGGGCATATTTTTTAAGCATGGCTATCCCCTCCGATTACATAATATTCGACATATAAAAAAAGTTACAAAAAAATAAAAAAACAGTTGAAATCGTTTTTGATCTGTGCTATAATGTTATTTGTTTGGAGAGTTATCGAAGTGGTCATAACGAGCCGCACTCGAAATGCGGTTGTCCGCAAGGGCACGTGGGTTCGAATCCCACACTCTCCGCTCTGTACTCGGGTATTTCCCGAGTTTTTTATTTTTCAAGCATTTCAAGTGCCTTTTTGTATTTTTCAAATCTCTTTTCACTCTTTTCATCTATCTCATCAAAAACAGCTTCCATTCTGCTCCTGTCGCTGTTATGTATAAGATCAGCTATTTTGACCTTTCTTGCTATCTCGTTACCTCTTATCCTTTCCACATAATCAAAATAAGGCATCTGCCTATCTCTTGTAAGCAGCGTAAGTGCCTGTATTATTTTTTCGTTAAATCCCTCGCTTTTCAGTTCATTTATGCCTATATCTGTATCTTCTGCTACATCATGCAAAAGAGCCGTTATT
>JAFUUG010000398.1 GCA_017483905.1 Bacillota bacterium | reverse complement strand
GCCGTAGAAACGGTATTGTTTAACATACCTTTGTAATTATAACTGCTCGGTGAGGGTATACCGCTGTCGATAAGCCTGTTGCAGATACTTCTTTTAGAATCTCCGCCCACATAACTTTCAAATATCATTTTGACGATAGATGCGGTGTCGGGATTTACAATAAGTTTGTGCTTGTCATTCGGGTCTTTGATATATCCGTATATTGATCTTGCGGCTACATATTGACCCTCGCGCATGGCTTGCTTTCTCTGTGTTTTTATATTCTTGCTTATATCAAGGGCATACGCTTCATTGATAATGTTTTTAAGATACAACATTAAGCCATCATTGGTTTTCGGCTCGTCTGAATCAAAATTATCTGTTACTGCAATAAACCTTACATTATGTTCGGGAAAATATCTTTCGATATAAAATCCCGTATCTATGCTGTTTCTGCCAAGTCTTGAAAGGTCCTTTACTACAACACAATCTATCTTTCCCGCTTCAATATCCGCCGTAAGCCTTTGAAATTCGGGTCTGTTAAAGGTTGTGCCGGTAATTCCGTTGTCTATATACACACCCGCACACTGCATATTGGGATGCTGTGCGATAAAATCATCAAGTATCAGTTTTTGATTTTCAATGGAATTGCCTTTGTTACCGCTGTCCTCTACAGATAATCTGATATACTGAGCCGTCCTGATATATATTGCTGTCTTTATTTCGGGCTCATTTGTTACAACAATGTTCTTTCTGCTTTTTCTTGCCATTTATACCGCCTCCGTCATATCTTCCAATACAGACAATGCCTGAGCATATTCATCCTCATAGTTAAAAGTTATCTGTAAATGTGTCTTATCGAATATTTTTATGCTTACTATAAGCTGAACAACGGTATTTCGGTCTATTTCTTCGATATTTTCATATCTTTGAAAATGCTCTGTCCATAAAGCCTTTTTTGATGTATTGTTTACGCATTCATCCAGTTCCGACTCTAATTTTGTTATTGTATCGTTTAATTTCTGTTCGTCTGATGAATATGCGGTTTTAAGGGCTTTATAATCATCTTTGTCAAGAATGCCCGAAACAAAGTTTTCATACAGTTTCGCCTTATAATCGGCTTTCTTTTTAAGCTGTTTCTGCAATTCTTCAAGCTGTGCTTTTATAGACCTGCACTTTTGAGTATTTATTGCTGTACTGTCAATACCCGATAAAATATCCCGAAGGGAAGCCACATTTGTTATGTGAGATTTTATACTTTCGGTAACACATTCTATCAGGTCATCTTCCTTGACCATATTGGCACCCTTGCAGCCGTTCTTCTTTCCCGTGGGGCAGTAGTAGTAAAAATATTTATTCCCCTTGTAAGTAACGGTCTTTCGTGTCATACGGTTCCCGCAGCACCCGCAGATAAGCATACCCGAAAACAAATGAAGTTTATCTTTTTCGGGAGATATTCTTGTATCCACCTGCATAAGTTTTTGAACAAGGTCAAAATCCTGCTTGCTGATAATAGCTTCGTGAGCATTTTCTGTAATGAATATCTCATCCTCGGAGCGTTTGACAAGTTCATTTATTTTGTAATTCTCCTCTTTCGCCTTCTCGAGAACTTGGCGTTGAGAT
>JAFUUG010000397.1 GCA_017483905.1 Bacillota bacterium | reverse complement strand
ACTCTTTGAACCATTCAGCAATCTTATCGAGAATTCCCTGCATAGGCTACTCCTTATCCGAAAAGACCGGAAAGCAATGGCACAAGGGTAATTCCGATAAGTGCGACACCGCCGCCAGCCATAAGCTGTTTCATTCCTTGTGATTTGGCTCCCGGATTATCATTACCGTAACCTTCCAGAAGGTTTACGATACCCCATACACCGACACCGCCGCCGATCAGACAGATGACGCTCTTGAGAACGGTGCAGGCGGTAGTAATAAAGCTGGAAGTATCAACTTCACCGGTACCAGCCGCAAAAGCCTGAGTTGCACAGGTAGATGCCATTACTCCGGCGATAGTTGCGAACATAGTTGCCTTCTTAGCAAACTTAGCACCCTTAGAGAGCCACTTGTGCTTAGGTGCAGATGTGGTTGCTGTCTCCATTGCGGTATTCTCCACCGCAGAAATATTCATAGTTTCCATAGGTAAAAAGTCTCCCTCAAATAAAATAAACTCGTCCATTCAGCGTCACCCGATTATCTCTTTTTTTATTTTTCGGGTTCTTAGCTGTCTGCCGTATCTCCGTCTATATCTGTTTCGGAGTCGGCATCGTAAACAGCTTCTGCTTCTGCATTTTCTCTTTCTGTCGCATCAGCAGGATAGGTAACTTCCTTTAAGGCGGAACTTGACTTGTCGATCACCCATTGACTTATTTGATCTTTCGGAGAAATGTTTGAAACCATCCCACTTCGGTCACTAACAAAACTTTGAATGTCAAACTTTTTCTTCGGATCTGCATCAAGAAGTTCAGAGTAATTCTTGTGTCTTGTTATATCGTATTTATCAGAGAAGAACGGACGCACTCCTCTAAGCTGTAAGATACATTTTCCGCCGTCCATTACGGCTAATTCGTCCTGAGACTTCAACTCCTTTCCGAGTTTCTGATAGTTCATGCCGTAGCTTTCCGACTGACCTCTGTTTGTGGAGGTATTGAAACTGTCGATAGTTTCCTTACCCAAACTTTCAGAGATCTCTTTAAGCGTTGACTTTTCTTTGCCGCCCAAAAACAGCATCGTATCACAGTTGCCTTCAATTGTGTCTGCATTGTCTTTGTAGATAGCCTTTAGCTGGCTCTTAGCTTGCAAGATGATACTTGCCGATATTTCACGGCTTCGGATAGTCGCTATCAGTTTTTCAAACTGAGGTATCTCACCGATGTTCGCAAATTCGTCCAGGAGACACCGCACATGGTACTGCAATCTGCCTCCGTCGCTGTTGTCAGCTTTGGTACACAGCAGATTGAAAAGTTGTGAATACATGATTGCAACGAGGAAGTTGAACGTTGCGTCAGTATCGGAGATTATCACGAACAGAGCTGACAGTTCGTCACCGAGCATATCAAGGTGCAGTTCGTCATACGAAGTTATCTCCAGCACTTCATCTATGGCAAAAGGCGCTAAACGTGTCGAACAGCTAATTAAGATAGACTTAGCCGTTTTGCCTGCGGCAAGTTTGTACGCCTTGTATTGTTTGAGAGCAAATGCGCCGAGCCTTTGCTGTTCGCTTACAGGAGAATTTCTGCTCCAACAGCGATATTCGTCATAGGCTTGAGCATCATACGGAAGTTTGCTCTCACTTTCTTCTGCATCATCGGAATCATTAGGTTTTTCCGATTTTTCTTTTTCTGTCTTTAAGGCTTCGTCAATTTCTTCCTCAGAAGGAAATGTACCGTCAAGCCAGCTTTCAAGCATATCGAACTGAATGTCGATAGCGTTCTTAAATTCTTCATCGTCCTCTCGGCATTCGGAAGAATTGATCATTTCTATCAAAGTCTCAAAGTTTCTTTCATCTTCGGGATAGATAGTGAAGATCAGTGCAATGTAAGACGTATACAACAGCTTTTCAGCCTTTACCCAAAAGTCATCACCGCCGGGCTGTTGAGAGGAAGAAGTATTCTTGATCAGGACTTCCACGAATTTGAGAATGTCCTTCTCACGGTTTCTTTCGGAAATATAGGCGAAAGGGTTATAGTGCATACTTTTTGAGAAGTCTATCGTGTTAAAGACTTTTATGTTGTACGGCTCATAGACAGGCATAGGCTTGCCGTTCTTATCTTTCTTCAAGCCGTTTTTGCCGTCCCTCTGATACACTATTTTGCCTGCACCATCTCTCAGAGGTCTGCCCCTTCTCAGAAGCTCACCGCACTCCACAAGAACAGTACCCTTCGGATCGGTCACAACATAAGAGCTGTGCATTTGCATCAGGTTAGGCTT
>JAFUUG010000396.1 GCA_017483905.1 Bacillota bacterium | reverse complement strand
TATCTTCAAGTTTATGACGGATATTTCCGTATCTTGTTCTTCTTGGTTCACTTATGTTTTTTATTTCTTCCTTTAATTTAGCTATCTTCATAATTTTATTTTACAATATTTTTGAAAAAAAGTAAATGCTGTTACCGTGATCTTTTACAAGTTAATACTTGACTATTTTATGTATATATAGTATCATTTAATATGACATTTAAATTTTCGTTTATTGATTTTTAATATTTTGATTTGTTATCCATACCGGAGATGATAAAATGAACTATATAGTACTTGACTTTGAATTTAATCAGGCATTTGACTTTGATGAAAATTGTCCTTGCGATCCTTTTTCAGAGTGTCGTTTTGAAATAATACAGATAGGTGCAGTTAAACTTGATGATAATTTCAACAAAACAGATTCTTTCAATATTTTAATCAGACCTCAAATATATAAGCGTATTCATCCTTATGTTCAGAAAATAACGGGAATTACGGATAATATGCTTGAAAACCAATGTTTTTTTCCCGATGCCGCCGAAAAGTTCTATGAATTTATAGGTGATGAGCATATGTTTTGTGTATGGGGAAAAAGTGATATAAGGACTCTGTATCGCAATCTTGCCTATCACAGACTTATTGTTCCGCCTGTGATAATAAGGTATATTGATGTTCAGGGGCTTGCAACCTCCTATCTGAAGTACAGCAAAGGCGGTGCCGTTGGATTAAAAAAAGCCGTTGAATTACTTAATATACCTTCAAATGAGGATGAATTCCACAATGCACTATATGATGCAAAATACACTGCAAAAGTTTTCAACATAGTCAAAAAAAATAAACTTCCTGTAAAGATATTTAATTCTTCTCATATAATTACAAAAAATCTAATTGATAGCACCTGATTGATCGAATACTGCCAATAATTCAATCGTGATTATTAATTACCGAGGTTCATTAATATATGTTTTTATATAAACTGCACAGTATCACGAAAAAACAAGTATCATTTTGTCATATTTGCACAAATTAAATCAGATTATTTACATAAATCAAGTAATTTTTGAAAAAATTGTATTGTTTTTCCTTTAATTTTATGGTATTATATTTTTATAGTACAACTTATGGAAGTCAAATCTTTTATAAGCTGAAAAAAATATAATATTACTGGAGGTTTTACTATGAGTATATCTTTAAAATTAAATGGCATTGATAATTTTGTCAGAGCTGACGAACTTGAAAAGCTTTCCGAATCCGTTAAACTTTCAAATAAGATTTTAATGGAAAAATCCGGAGCAGGTAATGATTTTCTCGGTTGGATAAATCTTCCTTTTGATTACGATAAAGAAGAATTTGCAAGAATAAAAGCAGCTGCAAAGAAAATCCAGTCGAACAGTGAGGTTCTCATAGTTATCGGTATCGGCGGATCATACCTCGGCGGTCGTGCTGCTCTTGAATTTATAAAATCAAATAACTATAACTTGAAGAAACACGAAGGTTTCCCTGAAATATACTTTGTCGGAAACAGCATAAGTTCCGATTATCTTAATGATATAATTGAGATCCTCGGTGACAGAGATTTTTCTGTAAATGTTATCTCAAAATCAGGTACAACTACCGAACCGGCCATCGCATTCAGAATATTCAAGAAAATGGTAGAAGATAAATATGGTAAAGAAGGCGCAAAAGAACGTATTTTTGCAACTACCGACAAATCAAGAGGTGCATTGAAATCTCTCTGTGATAAAGAAGGATACGAAACATTTGTTATTACAGATGATATAGGCGGCAGATTCTCTGTTCTCACTCCTGTAGGTCTTCTTCTTATGGCAGCAGCCGGAATCGATATTGATATGGTAATGAAGGGTGCAGCAGATGCAGCAGTTGCCTATAAATCAGACGATGTTTTATCTAATGACTGCTTAAAATATGCAGCTGTAAGAAATATTCTCTACAGAAAAGGCAAAGTTACGGAAATTCTTGCAAACTATGAGCCATCTCTTACGATGTTTGGTGAATGGTTCAAACAGCTTTATGCAGAGAGCGAAGGTAAAGATCAGAAAGGTATCTTCCCTGTAAGTGCAAACTTCTCGACAGATCTTCATTCTATCGGTCAATACATACAGGACGGTACAAGAAATATTTTTGAAACTGTTTTATGGATAAACAATGCAAAGAAAGACATCACTATTCAGGAAGACCCTGAAAATGTGGACGGTCTTAATTTCGTAGCAGGAAAAACTATCCAGTACGTAAACAGTAAAGCTTATGCCGGTACATTTCTTGCTCATGTTGACGGCGGTGTTCCTACAATGGTTATCGAGGTGGACAAAGCAGACGAATATCATTTTGGACAACTTGTATATTTCTTTGAAAAAGCTCTCGGAATCAGCGGTTATCTGCTTGGTGTAAATCCATTTGATCAGCCGGGTGTTGAAGCTTATAAGAAGAATATGTTCGCACTTCTCGGAAAACCTGGTTACGAAGATCAAAAATCTGCTCTTGAGGCAAGACTTAACAAATAATATACCGGCGTGCAAAAACATTTGCACACTCGGTATAAATTATGCGCACGACTGCGTACAAGGGAGTTAGCCACTTCGTGGCACGCAGTCGGCGCACTCGTAAACGGAAAAATTTTCCGTTTACGAGTATAATTTTATAAAGACCCTCTGCCCCTTGAGGTAGTGGGTCTTATTTTTACACGCAACACACGTTGCAGGTATAGCGGCAGGAAACGGTATCGATTCAGACGGCAAATACTGCGGTATTGCTCCCGAAGCAAATATAGTTTCCATAAAAATATTAAGTGGCAGCGGAAAAGGAAATTCCTCCGATGTTCTTGCCGGAATACAATGGCTTCTTGATAATAAAGAAAAATACAACATAAAAATTGCAAATTTTTCTATCGGAGCAGTTCCGACAGTTTCCGACGATCCTCTTGTCCGTGCCATAGAAACAGTATGGGACAAAGGAATAATAGTCACAACAGCAGCCGGAAATAACGGTCCTTCGGCAGGTTCGGTCACTTCCCCCGGAATAAGTCGAAAAGTTATAACAGTCGGATCTTCCGATGATAATAACAGAATAAGTATTTTGGGAAACAGTCTTGTAAATTTTTCAGGAAGAGGTCCCACAAAAGATTGTATCAAAAAACCTGATGTTGTAGCACCCGGAGCAAACATAACTTCTTGTCTTACTCCCACACCTTACGAACAAAAAACACATCAGACAGCAATAGAAGAGAATTACACAAGTTTAAGCGGAACATCAATGTCTACTCCAATGGTAACGGGAGCACTTGCGCTTCTTCTTCAGAAGTATCCCGATATAACACCAAATACAGCAAAATTGATGTTGAAAAAAACATGTACATCTCTTAATTATTCACATTCTCAACAAGGTTGGGGGCTTTTGAATATAAAAAATTTATTGCAGGAGGATATAGTCTATGTCAGATAATACTATGTATGAAATAACTCAGCAGCTTTCCGATAAAAATAATATCATAAAAGATATAAATGATGCCGCAGGACTCGTTTCAGATATGTTTAAGAGAAGATATATAGATAAGATATATTCGGCTTTTTCTGCTGCCGAGGACAACGCAAAGAAAAATCCTTCCAAAGAGCTTAATCTTATCTATGCCATTAAGCCGTTTTTACCCGAAAATTCACTT
Organism: Bacillota bacterium; assembly: GCA_017483905.1. Classification (GTDB taxonomy): domain Bacteria; phylum Bacillota; class Clostridia; order Lachnospirales; family CAG-274; genus RGIG4831. The sequence continues at coordinate 296 of JAFUUG010000396.1, read as the reverse complement.
AAAGATTATGATAAACTTGTAAATACATTCGTTACTGTCAATGCAATATCATCTATCAGAAATGATATAAATACTCATAGTACTGTTTATGCTCAATCCGAACAGTCTTTAAATCAGAACGATCACATTGATAGTGCCGTAAAAGCCGATGGTGTTTACGAAATTGATGAAGACTGCATAAATAAGAATAAACCTGTCTATCAGCAGAATAATTTTTCAGCCGATCCTACTATTCTGATTTTTGTACTTCTCTTGTTTATGAACAGATAATTATTTCAAATATCCGCAATCTTATG
>JAFUUG010000395.1 GCA_017483905.1 Bacillota bacterium | reverse complement strand
TTCATTATTTTCATTATAATAATCGTAGAAAATCAAATCATTGTTTATGCAATAATTATACATTTTTGTGTTTTGAAATACTGTTTTTTGTTTTAAGCCATCATACTCAATAATTTTGTTATTAGTTTTGAAATAGAGATTATCATTTACAAAGTATAACTCCATAATACCTTCTTCTCCATCTACTGAAACTATTTTTTTTACAGAGTAATCTTCTAAATTTATTGCCGAAATACTTGCTTCATCTAAAGTCGATTTGGAAAAGTATAAATATCCATTTCCTACACATAAGTAATTAACCGTACCTGTGTATATTTTTTTATTTATACTTTGATTCTTCATGTATATGCCATCTGAATCATCAGGATTAATATAATAAATATAATCGCCATATGAACATACAAACCCACCATTTATCGTATTGCTGATATTGTTGTAAATTCCATTAATATGTTTTTTATTTGATTGGTTATCAATATCATCACATAATACTGAAATTGTACCAGTCCAAACCACAAAGAGACTTAAAATAAAACTTATAATTCGTTTCATATTATCACCCCACAAATTTCAAAAATATATCTTAAACTCATTCTTTTTTAGAAATACCGACTAATCCGCTAAAATCAGTCGTAACTTTCTTTAATATTCATTTTATATATTCAACTGTATAAATTTATCAGAACCTTTATTTTTCATCATTTTCTTAATATAGCAGCATGAAAATCACTGGAATGTAACATCTCCAAGACAACCATAAAAAATTTCTTCTGCTCTAAATTGCACTTTAAGTTGAACAACACCGGTTATGTCAACATTAAAATTTTTAGGCATAGCTCCACCTTTACATTCTAAAGTTTTTAATAATACATCATCTCCGTATATGTATACTGTGCAATCGCAATCATGTGTGTTTTCATCAATTGTCCCATACATTCCATTCATAGATGAATATAATCCATTAATATTATAATACGCTTCATGAATATCATTACTGCCGGCACGCAAGCCATACATATAAAGAGAATTTAAATAGTTTGTTCCCCCCATTATCGCACTGCCTTCTTTAATCATAGCATCTTTTTTGTATGCTGTAACCTGCTGTCCCAAATATTTTGTCACACCGCTCTTCCCTATATAGACCGTACTCGACTGACTATCCCATGTAACATCTTTCCCCACAGCCTCAGCGACCGCACGAACAGGCAAATATGTAGTCCCGTTATAAACAAAAGGTTCAAGCTCCTTACCGACAGAATCTCTCGGCATCATCTGTACTCCATCAACACAGATCTTGATATCTCTCCATACAATATCGATCATATCACTTCCCGATCTTGCCATTACCGGCACACTCGCTGTAATCGTTGCGCCTACAACAGCCCCTGCCACTGCACTTTTAAAATTAAATTTCATAATAATCACCTTTCTCCCATTGGGTTTTATTTATTTTTAAGCTAAAATATCACTATTCGAGCAAAAAAGCCTCGCAAAGTTATATTAATTTGTATTTTTGATATAATATTATCATAACTAAATATTTTATTTTAATGGTTCGCAAAATATACAATATCAAGAATATGAATATACAAAGTGCCTATTTGCTGTATTTCTATTATTGATAGACAAGAATTTTGACGGCTAAAAATTATGCAACATATAATTTATTTATCATTTCCCTTTTAGTTTCTGCCGACGGATGTACATATAGAGAAAGTGTTGTTGTTATATCAGAATGCCCCAATAATTCGCTGAGGGCTTTTATGTTAAATCCTAAATTTACCCATGTTGTAGCAAATGTATGTCGCAGAATATGAAATTTTACCTTCCTGATTCCTACAATTTTTAAAATAGATGCAAACCCTTTTTGCATACTTCTAACATCAATAGGGTTTATTTTGTCTGCTGAAAAAAGAAAATTATTACCGTCAATATTATTTAAATCAATATATTCTTTTATTAATTTCAAGAGTTCTTTCGATATTGGAATACTCCTTTTTGATGTTGAAGTTTTTGGAGATGAGATGATAACTTTTGTTTTTAAGGAAATATTACGGTCAGTATTTTTACTCTTTGTACTGTTTTATTCACTCTTAATATTTCAGCATTCAAATCTATATCTGAATACCGAATTGCACAAAGTTCCCCTATCCTTAACCCTGTCATAAGGCAAAGTCTAACGGCAAATGTATATTTTGTTTTATGATTTACGCAGTAATCTACCAGTTTTTGAATTTCATCTTTATTCAATACATCTATTTCTGACTTATTTACTTTGGGAATAGTAACAAATGCAGCAGGATTGTTAGTACCATAAATTCTCTCTGCATATTTGAATATTGCTTTCATCACATATATTATGTTTACCACCGTTCTGGGTGATAAGTTTCCTTTAGCGTTTTTAACAATGAGTTTCTCTTTAATTATGTTGTTTAACATTTCGAGGGTTACATCACATATACGCTTACTTCCTATTTTATTTAAAATATGCTTATCAGCTATTCTCTCATATGTGTTTAATGTAGAAACCTTAACTTTAATGGAAATGTCGCTAAGCCAAATACTACAGAGTTCTTTAACCGTCATTGTTAATTTAATCATCTGTTTATTTTGCTCGATTTTCCCTTTAGCTTTAATAAGCTTATTTTTGCAATCGGTATATGTTTTGGCATAGACAGATCTATACATTGTTTTCCCATTGCTATTTATTCCACATTTATAACGACCTTCATAACGACCATCGGCTCTTTTGTAAATATTTTCTCCTCTTTTTGACATAAGTTTTTCTCCTTTCAGACCATAAATTTGACGTGTTAAAAATTTTTAAATTAAATTTCATTTGCCTTTTTTGTTAAATATATCTATATTTAATACTTTTGATTTATGCAACTTTACCAATTTTTACAATTGTGTTACAATATATTTGAATTGATTACTCTTAAATGCTATAATAGAATTGTAAAAACAAACGGTCATGGAATTGTATATTTTGCGAACCCAACAATATGCATGATAGTGTACCCTTATAAACCTGCCTTTCTTAGAGGCAGATTTTTTATTGCCATTAATTATTTGGACTTGTTTATAGGTAAAGCACAAAACAAAGTTCACTTTTTCTGAGCACCCTCCAAAATTTATATAGTTTTATTTCTTATACTATACATCATTATATAATATATATTCCTATATTACAAAAATACTTAAGGATATAAAGTGATAAATTCCAAATTATTTTATATATAATATGATATATGCAGTAAAAACAATTAAAAGGGCGTGTAATATATGTATGAAAAAGATTTTCCAGAAAGATTGGCAAAATTACGAATAAACAAGGGTGTTTCTGCCAGGGATATGAGTTTATCCATAGGGCAAAATGCCGGCTATATAAATAATATAGAAACAGGAAAAGCTTTACCATCAATGTCAGGATTCTTTTATATATGTGACTATTTACAAATTTCTCCAAAAGAATTCTTTGATATGGATATCGAACAACCGGAAAGACTGAGAAAAATTATAGAAAACCTAAAAAAATTAAGTCCCAATTTGCTTGATAGCATTTCTTTAATTGTGGAAGCATTAATCAAAAAATAAAATAATTTATTATAATATAAAAAATCATGAGAATTCCATATGAATCGGTAATTCCCATGATTTTTGCATATTCATAACATCAGTACTCCTCTGCAAGTATCATCGTACAATATTTCCCATCGTCAATCACATAAACCTTATTACAAACTACACCTCCCTCACAAACAGGAACATAGTATTCTTTCCTATACCTCGGCACTTCCTGTTCATGAACGATTTTCTGCACCTTATCACCGCTCCCATTCAATCTAAATATCTGCAAATAATCCTTTTCATCGACCTCCATATTG
>JAFUUG010000394.1 GCA_017483905.1 Bacillota bacterium | reverse complement strand
TTCTCCTGAGCCAATTGAAGTTCCCTCTCACAGCGTTCCATAACCGTAGCCTCGGCAAATTTACCGTCTTTTAAACCCATATATGCTGATAGAGCCTGATTTGATGTAGTGTAAAAATTACGCATAAAGTCTTTTCCAAGTTCCATATAGCGATTTATCAGATTCATATAAAGTTCACACACTCTGCCGGAAATGTCTGTAAGCGGTGTTTTCAGCTCACATTTGTGTCATTTTGACCACTTTGGAGCAGCAAATGAACTTCGTACAAAACTTAACTGCCCAATATTGGCACACGAAAAGCTGATTTGTTTCTCTTAGATCCAATAATGAATCTTTCAAGACAATGTGTAGGTGATATGATTATCAAAGATACCATAAAATTTGCTGACAAAGATATTATATCTTTAGATGACAATACGAAATTTTCCTTGAAAGTTATCTATGTCCCGGGGCATACCCCGGATTCTGTCACTCTGTACAGTAAAAAAGATAACATCGCTTTTGTGGGCGATACGATCTTTAAGGAATGCTTAGGTAATTATACTTTCCCTGGCGGAAATAAAAATGCATTGATACAGAGTATTACGGAACGTATATTTACTCTGCCTGATGAAACAGTGCTTTATTCGGGACATTCAAAGCCGACAACTATTAAAGCGGAGAAAAAATTCTATAGAATGTGAGGTATTATTATGACGGTAATGGAAGCGATTCAGGCAAGATACAGCGTCAGAAAATATACAGATAGACCTATCGAGCTTGAAAAAATAGAGAAAATTATGAAAGCAGGACGACTTGCACCGACATCCAGTAATCAACAGCTCTGCAAACATATAATCGTGACGGACAAAGAGCTTATCCATCAGATGGTGAGTGCCTGCGAGGAACAGAAGTGGATAGAGACTGCCTCTGCTATCCTTGTGGAATGTGCAAGCGGAGATAGGATGATGATATGTGGACAAAGTGCAAGAAGTATGGATTGTGCTATTGCTATGTCATATATGACACTTGAAGCTGTCGAATTGGGATTGCAGTCTTGCTGGCTTAGCTGGTTCTCTCCCGATAAGGTCAAAGTTTTGTTAAATATAGCGGATGATTATGTTGTTGTTGCAGTTGCGCCTATCGGTTACCCTGAAAAAGATGGACATCGTTCGGATAAAAAATTGACTAAGGAAGTTGTTGTTTATAACAAGATGAAATAAATTTTATAGCAAAATATGTTACTTTAGGCATCAAGTCAAGTGAATTTATAAACGGAAGCAGAGCCGTTAAACAGCAAACAGGCATAAAAGCAATTACCCAAAATGCTTTTATGCCTTGCTTTTTGCCTAAAGCAAGCCATTTATAAACCTTTTGGCGAAATATCCTTATCATTACGCCAAAAAGTATAAACAATTTGGCGTAATTCATTAAACAATTTGACGAAACTGCCTTTTTGCTGTTAAGGGGGGTTAAGCTGTTCGCATATCCGCATAAAATTTGGCGGAAATACAGTACACAATTTTTGCACAAGTGTTAATTTTCCTCGGAAATCTCAACTTTTCCGAGAGAGCAAACAAACGGTTTCAATGTGCATCACAAGCCTTGTGGCATACTAAATGGCGTAATTCCGCACATTTCTTAGAGGGGGATACCCATTTTTCAGAGGGGGTTATAACCTGCATTCCCGTGATTCATAACTAGGAATGATGGGATATAATATTTGAAAGTCGCATAAAATCTAAATTTTTTTCAATTGGATATTG
>JAFUUG010000393.1 GCA_017483905.1 Bacillota bacterium | reverse complement strand
TATCTTCAAGTTTATGACGGATATTTCCGTATCTTGTTCTTCTTGGTTCACTTATGTTTTTTATTTCTTCCTTTAATTTAGCTATCTTCATAATTTTATTTTACAATATTTTTGAAAAAAAGTAAATGCTGTTACCGTGATGTTCTGTAATTCATTTTTTATCTTTATCATCTATATTTTCGATAAGTTTTTTTATCTTTTTCACAAACTCCGTTCCTATGCTGTATTGCAGCCCTCTTAAAAGTTCCACCGTTCCCTCCGGCACATTTCCTCCCATTTCCGCAAAATTTTCAAAAACACTTGCGATCTCACATATACCGAAATAATATATCCCGATATACTTTAAAAAATCAAGAGAAAATACCCAATCCAGTGCATAAAGACAGGCGATGAGAAGAAGCTCCGCTATTTTCCCTACCGCTCCCCATCTTGCCTTGCAGCTTTTCCATTCCTTTAATTTTATCCCCTTTATCCAGCCTATAAATGTATCTACCGCCATCAGCAATATAAGAACGATTATATGCTTATAGCTTTCCCCTGTAAAAAATATAAGCAGTGCCGTCAAAGAGGCAAATGCGGTTTTTATCTTTTCCGTTTTTATATCCATTTTACCACCTCTCATTCATTCGTAATCACCTGATTATAATATTTCGTTGCATTCGCAAATGTTTCCTGCGTATATTCAATATTTATGCCACTGCCAAAATCAAATAAGTTTTCTGCCTCAGTTTGTGAACAGGAAAAGTACATTTCAAACGGAGTTATCACGCTGTCAAATATTCCTACAGGTATTGAGATCTTACCCGTATAGCTTGAATCACGGATAAAATAAAGTTTAGATAGGTTTACGCATCCTGTAAAAGTGTATGCCCCTATAGATGCCACTTTATGTGGTATTTTTACGCTTTCAAGAGATGCCCCGTTATAAAACAGGTGAAACGGTATCTCGGTAATTTCATTCGGAAGCCGTACTTCTCTCAACGCCACACACTGCGCTACAGAGCCGTTAGTCAAAGTCGTTATACTATCAGGAATATACAATGTTTGCAGTGCCGAATTAGGTATAACGATATTCTCCGCATCGGTATCTACATTCTTTAACCGTATAAATGCACTGTCCGTAAGTGAAGTACAGTCATTCGGTATAGTCATATCCTCCTGCCCGTATCCGTACTTCGCATCATACACAGGCTGTCCGTTTTCGTATCTTGCAGTCAACCCTCTTATCACCGAACTATCGTATACGAACCAATCATTTTGTACAGGCGTACTGCCCCAATAAGCATACGTTTTATTTACTTCCGCCCAGCCATTACCGTCATAAGCATAGACATTATATCCGTTTACATTTGTTTCGATCCATTCCGCCATATCACTCACCGCCTTGTGTTATCGGTTCAAACCAGATATCCCCGACTCTTGCCCCTGACGGCTCTGTTTCATCTACGGTCATAAACGGTATTTTGCTTCTTTCACTTCCTCTTATCTGATATAAGCCGTCATCTTTTACAGCGATCCCCTTTGTTTCGTTCTCGGTACGGCTGTTTAAGTATATCCTTGCTTCATCCGCTGTCTTTTCGCATATCATTTTCCCTCTG
>JAFUUG010000392.1 GCA_017483905.1 Bacillota bacterium | reverse complement strand
CCTGTGAAAAGAATGTTTTCACAGGATTTTTTTGGTTTGTTACTTTTTTATCAATATCACTGCTTTATTATACTTTAGCAACAATGTTAATTTTTAACAAAAAATATCCGAATTTTATTGACAATTCGGGTATTTATCGGTATAATATAAGTATGTTTTTTGTTTATTATGTATAGTGCTGTTAAATTATAATAAAGCAGTGATATTGATAAAAAAGTAACAAACCAAAAAAATCCTGTGAAAACATTCTTTTCACAGGATTTTTTGTAAAATAATTTATTTTGTATACTGTTCCTCTCTTCCTCACACCCTTACATAATCTGTAAATACAGGCTGTAATCCTCTCTCATATATCATCTTGTATACTTCATCAACGCTTCTTGGGTCTGATATCTCGAACTGTTCATCGCCCTTTTCTTCTTCCGCATGACCGCCCACACCGACGCTCACGCCTGCCGAGATTTTCGTTGCGCACATCCCTATCACGTTATCACGGAATCCCGCTCTCTCTCTCGTAGAGATCGTTATTCCCGCAAAAGGCATAAGCAGCCTGTACGCAAGCATTACCTGTAAAAGCTGCTTTTCATGCACATCATTCGGATTAGCCTCATCATTGTTTATGTATGGTCTTATTCTCGGTGTAGAGAAAGAGATCTCCGCCTTTGGATATTTTTTCTGTATAAGATAAGCGTGATATCCTGCCGCAAAGGCATCTTTCCTGAAATCTCCAAGTCCAAGCAATGCCCCGAAAGCAACACCTCTCATTCCGCCCATCAATGCCCTCTCCTGTGCATTGAATCTATACGGAAATATCCTCTTTGATCCTCTCAGGTGCATTTCCTCGTATCTGTCCGTATCGTATGTCTCCTGATATACACTCACAAAATCCGCTCCGCACTCTCTCATATAAGCGTATTCGTCGCTGTTTAGCGGATATATCTCTATGCCTATCGTTGAAAAATATTTCTTTGCCGTCTTTATTGCCTCTCCGATATATTCTATCCCCGATGCCGCCCTCGATTCCCCCGTCAGAAGCAGTATCTCTTTAAGTCCCGTATCGGCGATAGTTTTCATTTCTCTGTCTGTCTCTTCTGCCGTAAGTTTCGCCCTGTTTATCTTGTTTGCGCAGTTAAATCCACAGTAAACGCAGTAATTCTCACAATAATTTGCAATATATAGCGGCGTAAACATACAAATACTGTTTCCGAAATGTTTTCTTGTCTCCGATTTTGCCTTTTTTGCGATATTTTCTATCAAAGGCAATGCGGCAGGTGAAAGCAGAGCCTTATAATCTTCAATGCTTATCTCATCTTTCCTCAGTGCATTCACAACATCATTAGCCGTATATTTATTATAATCGTACTCTTTCATCTCCGTAAGCACTTTATCCATTATACTATGGTCTATCGCCTCCATTCCCTCCTGATATTCCATATGATCCGTTGTCCTTATCTCCATTTTGTCAATCCTCCAGAAATCCTGTAAGAGGGCTTGATGCCTCACCTCTGTTTTCAAGTACACGTCCGGGCTGTGCAAGATAAGCAGCTCTTCCCGATTCTATCGCCAGTTTGAATGCCTTTGCCATCATCGCAACATCTCCCGCCGTAGCAATAGCCGTATTAGCCATAACAGCGGCGCAGCCCATTTCCATAGCCTCACACGCCTGCGATGGTTTCCCTATCCCTGCATCAACGATTATCGGCAGATCTATCTCATTTACAAGTATCTGAATAAATTCCCTTGTCACAAGTCCCCTGTTGCTTCCTATCGGTGCCGCAAGAGGCATAACGGCAGCTGCTCCCGCATTCATCAGATCTCTTGCCGCATTCAGATCGGGATACATATAAGGCATTACCGTAAAATCCTCTTTCGCAAGCATTTCCGTAGCCTTTATCGTTTCATAATTATCAGGCAGAAGATATTTGCTGTCCCTTATCACTTCCACCTTTACCATATCGCCGCAGCCTATCTCTCTTGCAAGCCTTGCGATCCGCACAGCTTCCTGTGCATTTCTCGCTCCCGATGTATTTGGCAGAAGAGTTATCCCCTCCGGCATATAATCGAGTATATTTTCCTTTCCGCCGTCTTTCGCTCTTCTGAGTGCAAGCGTTGCTATCTCGACCCCTGCATTTTCTATCACTTTTTTCGTCATTTCAAGCGTAAATTTTCCCGAACCGAGAATAAATCTCGAATCAAATTCTTTTTTTCCAATCTTTAATTTGTCACTCATTTTCTTTTTCCTCCCAGATCTATATCATTATCCGAAGAAATACTTGCATATTCCTGCAATTTATTTCTTAAAATATTTTTGTCAGGCAGTTGAAGCCGATATTGTGACACCATCATGGGTGACAAAGTTCTGCTTAATGAATACTCAACTACCTCATCATTTTTTGAAGCACATAACAATAAACCAACGCTTGGATTTTCATTTTCTTTTTTTACTTGTCTGTCCAATGCTTCCAAATAAAAATCCATTTTAGAAACATATTCCGGCTTAAATTTGCCCAATTTTAATTCTACAGCAACAAGACACTGCAAACCTCTGTGATAAAACAGCAGATCTATATAATAATCTTCTCCGCCTACCTGAACACGATATTCTTCGGAAATAAATGTAAAATCCCTGCCTAATTCAAGAATAAAATTTTTCATATTTTCGATCAAAGCTTGCTGAAAATCATTTTCATTATATCTTTTAGGCAAATCAAGAAATTCTACAACATAAGAGTCCAGAAAAGGATTCTTATTTATTTCGGAAACCTTCTCAGGCATTATTTTTTTGCCGGAAAGCATATATCTTTCATAGTATGCGCTATCTATCTGTCTTTCAAGCTGTCTTTTTGTATATTTTTCTTTTATTGATAATTTTATGTAAAATTCTCTTTCCTCTCTGCTTTTACAGCTTGATAATATAACAAGATGATTTGTCCAGCTTATTTGTGTCACCAGCGGTGACACAAATTCACTTTCATTGTAGGCTTCATAAAATTGTCGCATTCTATATAACCCACGCCGATTAAACCCTTTTATTCCCGGAAAAGAACTTTGTATTTTTTCTGCCATATTATCAATATATGATGTTCCAAAATCAGCCTGTTTCAATTCTGCCGAAATATATTTTCCTATATTCCAATACATTTTTATAAGTTCTTCATTAACTTTTTGAATAGAATTGTATTTTGCTGTTTTAATTATTTCAATTACCTTCGAAAATGAATCATCCAATTCCTTCATATCTTTTCACCAAAATATTTGTCACTCATCTTCTTTTTCCTCCGCTATAAGTCTTAATATCATATTAGCCTGATGTCCGGCACATATAGCAACTCTCGGAGCCATCAGCCCTCTTCCGACCTGCGCCCCGTTTACCATATCGCCGCATACATACAGATTTTTCATCCTCTTTACTGTCTTTATCTCATTCGCATCTTCTATGCCTGCCATTCCCGAGGCGGCAACCAATACACTTCCGTCAAAATTTCCGCTCATATTGCCGCAGACGACTTCCGTTATCATAGCCTTGCTTTCCGCTCCGTCAAAAGCCTCACAGATGTACTTGTATCCTTTCAGCACCTCCGCACAGTTCTCATATCCGAGCCTTACACATTTGCATTCCACCTCGATAAAAGGATCTATCTCTTTTATTATCTCTTTCATGGCATCGCATTTTTTCATGCCGAGATGTTTTATATAATAATTCTGCCTGTTCAGATTACTTGGCTCCACCGTATCAAAATCCACAAGCAAAAGTTTCCCCACAGCACTTCTTGCAAGCATTGCCGCAATATTCGACCCAAGACCGCCAAGTCCCGCTACAGCAACCTTTGCATTTTTGAATTTTCTGTATAATCCCGGCGTAAATCTTGCACATATCATCGCTTCAAGTTCGTCTTTATCCGGCATTACACCTTTTTTGATAAGAGTTATAATATCTCCGTCTTTTATCTCCCGCTCCTGCCTCATATCCACCTGAAACCCGTTGTATATCACGACCTGCGCACCATCTCCGACTTTCTGTACAAACTTTTTCAGGCTTTTTTCTTCCGTCCTTATTATCTTTCCGTTAAGTTCTATCTCCATATCAGCCGCCCCCGACAAAACTTACGACTTCTATCACATCATCATTCTTTATCATCGTATCGTCATATTTGTTTTTCGGAAGTATCTCACCGTTTAATTCAACAGCAACCCTCTCTCTCCTGTATCCTTTTTCCTCCAATAATTTTCCTATGCTCATTTCCTCTTTTACTTCAGTTTCTTCGCCGTTTAATCTCATATTTTCCCTCCGTTTTCCGCTTTTACGCACGAAAAGGGATATACCCTCGGTGGTATACCCCTTTCTGATGTGTGATCAATATTTTATTTGTATTCTTCTACGACTTCATTGTTAAATACTATATCGGAATATTCAACTTCTATACATCTTGCCGTGAAGAAACCTGCATATACATCGTCTTTATAATCGGCAGTCATTTCATATACCTGATCATCAAATTTCAAAGTATATTTATTTCCTACCTTAACGATGCTTATATCGAATGTATCTCCGATCTCAGGAACAGTTTCTCTGTCGCAAGTGATCTTCTCCATAGCGCCGCCTGCACTCTCAGGCAATCTCTGCCATGCATTCGTCATAGTATGCTTTGGATTGCCGGCTTCGTCCTGACCCTCGATGTTGTGCATATCCACAGCACCTACAGCCACATAACCGTCAGGATAATATCCGCCCTGATGCGTATCTGTCAGCATACCCTGGCTTACTATAGCACCGAATGCCACCTGACTGAATGAACCGACTTTCTTGTAGATATTCCTGATAGTTGCCTTAGCCTTTATCTCGAAGTTAGTACCCGCACTTACAGGTCTGAAGTAAAGTGCCATACCTTCGTTTGTGCTTGATACCTTACCTACAGCATTAGTGTAGTATTTGATCTCGCCGTTTACTTCTCTTGGTAAGATTATACCCGATCTTAATACTGCAACCGTTTCAGGCTCAGCATTTTCCATAATATTTCCGTTGCTGTTTACCTTAGCTGCATCATTTGCAGTCACCTTGCCATCTTCGTCAACATCTGCAATTAATACCTGCTCGTCTGTAAGTTCGGCACTTCCCATAGCATATCCAAGTATCATGGAAGCATCGTTTCCGTCCGTTACGCCGTCGCCGTTCACATCAGCCTCAACGAGTGCAGGATACTTAGTTTCTTCATGTATATCATAGTATGATATATTTACGTTGTCATCAACACCCGGCTGTGGAGGATCTAATGGCAAGCCGTCATCGCCGTATTTAGTTATCTTGCTCTGACCGCCGCAGTCACCGTATACGCTGCCCCACCAGTCGCCTGTTGTCTGCCACATTTTGCTCTTTGTAAGTTCTCCCTTTTCAGGTTCTTTATAATCGGAGTTTACAATAAGCATATCTCTTGTAGGTACTTCTGCATCTTTTACATATTCCTTTAATGGAGAATCGGAAAGTTTGATCCATCTCGTCATAAGGTATGAAACCACATTAGCACCATAGTTATTTACATGAGTGTTATCGCATGATGTAGCGGAAGATCTTGACCATGAATGGAAGTATGGAGTAACTTCATCGCCGCATCTTACATAAAGTCTGTGTGTAATATCGGTGTTATCTATTACGGTAAGACCAAGTTCCTCACCGAGTTCTCTTATTGCCTTTGGATAATCTCCGCCTGCATAATCGGCATTTCCGCTTGTTATATGGAGATTATTGTTTCCAAAGCTGCTCACCGTTGTAGGTCTTCTTACTATAGGAGTTGCAAGTATAGGAGTTGCCCCTACATCCTGTGCTACCTTTATATAATTCTGATATAAAGAATATTTAAGTGATGTTGGGTCGTCTATTGAACCGTTAGGGTTCGTATATCTTGCATCTTCGAGTTTTTCATCATTGTGACCGAATGCGATAATAAGGAAATCGCCGCTTCCGATCTCATTTTTAAGTCTTTGATAATTTGGATAATTGAGGAAGTCTTTTGAACTTCTTCCGCTCAGTGCGAGATTAACGACCGTAAGATCGTCTACGAAGTAATCCTTCATCACCGTACCGAAACCGACTCTCTTGTAGTAGAGAGTTGCATCCTCTGTAGGAGGATAATCACAAGCCGTTGAATCGCCCACTATAAATAATTTAGCAGGAGTTGCGCTCGTATTGAATTCTCCGAGATCTCCCCAGTTCGGATCATCGATAGGATCTGTAGTAAGATCCGGTTTTTCCTCATCTTCAAGCGCAGCCACTTCTTCATTTATAAGTGCTTCTACAGATTCTGCTATAGCACCGTTTTCTGCGCCGACACTGCTGCCCGAAGTAAATTTACCACTGTTGTTTACGCTGAAACATATACTTCCGTCAGCATTGTTTGAAGTCATTGCCGAAGGCTTTATAACATAAGGAGATATCGAAATATCCATATCCTTGATGTATTTTGCAAGTTTTGCAGCTATTGCATATCCGCCCGGCTTTCCGTTGTGCGTTGTATCTGCCCCGCACATTATCTGCTTAAAGAATGCGTTCTGATCCTGAAGATATATATCCTTGTATATTTCTTCCGTCATAGCATAAGTGTCTATAAGCGTAACATTTTCTTCTTCTGCCACTTGTTTGAGAGCATCGATGTAAGTATTTCCGTCAGCAATAGTTTGGAATGAATCATCAAAGTGATGAGCTTTTACGCTTCCGTCATCATTCATATATCCTCTTGCTATCGGAGTACATAATATAGGAGTTGCTCCCGCCTCTTTTGCTACCTTGATATGTTCCTTGATATACCACTTATATGTACCGAAACTTGTTGCAGTAGGCGCAGTAGTTGGGTATATTCCGTTTGCATCCGGTGTTCCGATCGGCGTATATCTGTCGCTGTATGAGCTTGAGCAGTCATTGTGACCGAACTGGATAAATAAATAATCGCCCTCTGTTATCTGTGTTGCAATAGTAGGAAGTTTATCCTCTTCATCGTGGAATGTTCTTGAACTTCTTCCACCGAGAGCATAATTCATTACATTAACATATCTCTTATCAAGGAAATATGGAAGGAATTCGCCCCAAGAACCTTTGTCCTCTATCACACCTTTGTTCCACATACCATCTGCCGAGTAATCCTTCACTGTTGAATCACCTGCAAGGTATACATTTATCTTGCTTGCATCAGGGTCGATACCTGTTGCATCATCGGGATCGATCCATTTTGTTCCGTCAACTGTATAATCATTTAAGAATTCCTTTGCATCGGCTTTAAGTCCGCCTGCACTCTTTGGCACTACTTTTACTTTGATTTTCTTTCCGTTATCGCTCTTTTGAAGCTGATATGTCTTATCGGAGTTTGCATTGGAAACTTTTACAAGAGTTTCCGCTCCGCTTGTAGCATCTACAGCATACCAGAAGATATCGGAATTATCGTTTGTTTCATCTATATTCAAAGTATAGCTTGCTGTAAATGTATTTCCCGCTATAGGTACAGATACATCACTGTTTGACTTTATCGACAAATCGTTAACAAATTCAAGTGTGCTTTCTGTCTCTTTTACATAATAAGTAGGTGTCCAGTTTTCTCCGAAATATTTTTCAATATCTACATTTTCAGCATCTTCATCGCTCATTACAGTACCTGCGACTCTGTTTGCTGTATCTACCTTTTCACCTAAATATGTTGTGTTGTATTCTTTGAAGTTAGCATTTTGAGGTTCAGCGCCGCTCATTGATGTCCAGCCGGCAGGGTAAAGGTTCTCCGCATTCTGAACACTTGTATTAAAGAATGTAACTTTAGCCTTTGCGCCCCAAGGTCTGCCGAAGTAATACTGACCCTGTACCATGTCATCATTGCTTGTTACGCTGCATCCTCTGAATAAATATCCGTCTTTTGCCGTATCCTTAGCAGCTGTAAGAAATACATTATTTACGCTGTCCGAATAACCGAATATATTTATTTCACAGTTATCAAATGCAATATTTCCATCGCCGAATATAAAGTCCGTATTTCCCTCTATATAGCAGTTTTTGAAATATCCGTTGTAATCTTTGCTTCCCGTAAAGAGTGTATCCTGACTTCCGAGGAACTGACAATCTCTGAGTTCATAGTTGTCCGCATAAGAAGCAAAAGCCGTTGCTCTTTCCGTTGCGGCCTTTGATGTCACATCTTTGCCGTATTGTCTTGCAAATGTTATTTTTGAATCAGCAGGAGGATTAAGTTCAACTCCGTCCTCTATTTCTTCATCTGTTATATACTTGTTGAACGATGCCTCAAATATGATACCGTCAGCCTTGAATTCTTTTGCCGATTCTTTTACCATGAATCCAACGCCCCATGTAGCGGCATTGTTCTTTTCAAATTTGTCAAATGCTCTTTCAAAATTATAGAAACCGCTCTCATCAACGCTGTAATATTCGTATCCGATTCCGTAGTACCATGTTAATTTAACATCCTGATCCGAAGAATCATTTTGTATTGTGATATAAGGAGCAGTTACAGCCACTTGCTCTCTGTATACTCCCGGAGCGATATGAATAGTTATTCTCTCATCTTCCGAAGTTGCAGCTGCATTCATTCTGTTTGCCGCATCAACTGCTTCCGCTACCGTAAGATAATTAGCCTCTTTGCTCGGATCTCCCACATAAAGATCTCTTACAGACGGAAGTGCCGTTGCTGTATCGCTTACAACAAGTATATCTTTTTTTGTCGTTGCTCCGTTTACAACCACATGACCCGTTGTATGATAACCATCTGCCACTATTGCTACTTCATAAGCACCATCTCTGAGTTTTGCATTATATGTTGAGCCGTCAACAGTGCCATCATATCCGTATTCGTCATCATCATCAAGAGTGATAAAAACTATCTTCTTTACGCCGTCAAATTTTTCAAGTCTGTCAAATCCAAGACCCGTAACAATATCTCCGCTCACATCGTATACATTCTTTAATGCAACCGTAAGATCCTTTGTTGTAGCTTCATTTCCCGATACAGTGTTTTCTCCTGTTATATCATAATCGCTTGCTCTCACAAGTGAATATGTATATAAAACATCAGGTTCTGCATTTTTAACGGTATATGTTACCTTGCCGCCATCTAATTTGATTTCCGCATATAATGTATCATATATATCTTCTTCCGGTGTCAGAACGATATCAAAGCTTTCCAATCTTTCGTAACCGGCTTCAAAACCCGTCACTTCACCCGTTATGTCGTATAAATGCTTCTCTTCCGTTGTGAAGTCAACGTCTGTCTTTGTATTTGTGGCAACAGTTGATTCCTCAACAGTCACCGTCTTTGTTTCGTTTGTAAAGCCTATACCCGGTACACCCTTTAATGTAGCCACATACTCGCAGCCCGGTGTAAGGTATACGCTGTAAGAACCGCTTGCACCCATGCTTGTTTCCGTTACCGCATTGGTCGCTTTGTTTTTGAATATGATAGTAGGAATAGTTCCCGTTGGGATCAGATTATTGTCAATATTGACCTTTCCGCTGACCTTAGTTGCGGGAGTTCTTATAACTCTGTTGTATGTTGCTTTTCCTGCCGTAGCATCTGTCCATAATTTATATGTACCGTCTTCATCTGCAATAAATTCATATTTTGAACCGGTTGAAAGATAAGCGGTTTCCTGCTGTGATTTTGTTGTTGTATTTGTAAAGTACAGTGTAGAAGCAACACCGTTGCTTGGTGTGCTGTATAATGTTATCTTATCTGCTGCCTTTACATTGTTTATAAGTACATAGCGTCTTGCCTCGCCGCCTGTACCGTTGCAGTAGTAACTGCCCACTGCCTGATAGCCGTCATCATATTTTATGAGACCGCTTGATGTACCCGTAGGAGCACCGGCACTGTAGCTGCCCTTTGTATACGCACCCGTTTCGGCATTAGGAGCGCCTGTTGCATAGTACGATCTGTCGTTTTTAAGCACATAAATCGATACATCATCAAAGTCTACAGTTGTCTCTTTTGTAAACTTGCCGTCGCTGCCCAATAATCCGTCAGTACCGAGTTTGTCAAGTGTAGCCGTTGTTATGTGATTTACATATATATCGCCCTCTTGAGCAACACCGCCGAAATCCCACACATCGGCTTTTCTTGCATCATCTGCATAGCTTATCACTGTATTCTGGACACAGGCGGTAAACATCATAGATAAAGCAAGAATAAAGCTAAGAATCCTTTCTCTTTTCTTAGACATGAGATCCATCCTTTCTTTTAATTTGTTCGGCATCAACCCCTACATTATCTCCTGCAAAAGCCGACACCTGTAAATATAGTTTATGAATAGATTATAAACCCGTCCACTATGGAAGAGTACATAGTGCATTTTTAATCAAATTTTAACTTATTTTTTATTCAATTTTAACAAAAATATTATTTTATACTTTATTTCTTATCGGTACACTCATCAATATCCACTGTATTTCATGCCCGTTTTCAGTCACATTTGCCGCTGTCAGACCAAGTATATCCCCGTCTATCTCGGCATCGTTCTCCTCAAGTTTTTCTCTGAGTCCTGCATACATATTTCCGCTTCTGTTTTTCATATACCTATCTATTCCACCCTCCATCTTGACTATCATCATCATGACCTTTCTCGACGGAAATTCTGTTATATATTTTTTGTTTTCTCTTTCTTCTTCCGATAATTTTTCGCTCTTTACAAAAAAACCCACTTCGTATTCTCCGCTGTTGTTAAGCACTGCCTCTTTTCTTATCACGCAGCCGTAATGGACTTCCGGAGAATATTCCATAAATTTTTTTATTATTTCGCCTCTTTCGCCTTCCGTAAGCAGATTTTCGTTTTTTCTCATAGCCGCAAACGAAAACGCAACGGATTCTCTTATATAGAAATTTTCAGCCCCGTCATCGCATTTTTCCAGCAGTACGATATTGTCATCGAGCCGTCTTTTCACCTTTTCCAGTCTTTCTATCTCTGCCTCTATCCCTCTGCTCTTTTCATACATCTTTTCTCTTATCACTTTCGTATCGGAATACATCATATCGAATATCTCATCGAGTCCGAAATCGAACCCCCTCAGTATCCTCGCATTAAACAGCCTGTATATATCCGTATTCGTAAATTTTCTGTATCTGCTGTTTTCATCTCTTTCAGGGCTTATATATCCTCTTTCTTCGTATCTTCTTATCGTATTTTGTGATATTCCGAGTATTTTAGTAAGATCGCTTATTTTATATTTCATTTCCGTCACCTGTCTGTTGCTTTTATCTCATATCTGTTTCCCGATCTGTGTTCCGTTATTTTTGTAATTATCTTTTTTGAAAATTTTTCCTCTATCTCTTTCCTGTGTTCACCGTCTGTCCCCTCAAAAGCATTTATCAGTTCTTTCCCTGCATGCACTTCCACACAGCCGCAGACCGTCTGAGAAAATATCCCTATCACTTCTCTTCTCATCTTGTCAGCCGTCAGTTCATCGTTTCCGATCTTTCCGCTTCCCCTGCACATCGGGCAGTCACATAAGATACTCTCTGCAAGCGGCTTTCTCGTTTTCCTTCTCGTTATCTGCATAAGACCGAGTTCCGTCATACCTATTACAGTCGTTCTCGTTCTGTCTGCCCTGACCTCTTCCCGCATTTTTTCCTCTAATGCTTTTATGTTTTTTCCACTTTTCATATCTATGAAATCAACTATTATCATACCCGACAGATTCCGCAGTCTTATCTGCTTTGCTATCTCACTTGCCGCTTCCTCGTTTACTTTAAATACAGTCTTTTCGTGATCCCCGCCCGTAAATTTTCCCGTATTTACATCTATCACGCTGCAAGCCTCTGTCTGTTCGATTATTATAAATCCGCCGCAGTCGAGCCACACCTTTTTATTAAGAGCCTTATCTATCTGCTTCTTTATGCCGTATCTTTCAAATATCGGTATCGCATCATCATAATATCTGATATTATTGTACTTTCCGCTGTTTTTTATCCTCTCGTATTCATCTTTATCGTTTATTATTATCTCGTCGTCATCGCCTTGTATAAAATCACGCATAGCCTTTTCGCCGTCGCTCATATCGTGATATATCTCGCAGGGTGCAAGACTGTATCTGCTTTTTCTCTCTATCTCTTCATATTTTTCAACAAGTCCGGTAATGTCGTTTTTTATCTCCTCATCATCGGCATTTTCGCATTTTGTCCTCATTATAAGACCATATCTTCCCTCAAGTATATCCTCTCCGATCCTTTTGAGATGCTCCCTCTTTTCATTTCCGTCTATTTTTTTCGACACTCCAACTTTTTTCTCAAAAGGCAGCAGCACGCAGTATTCCCCTGCTACCGATATATTGCTCGTAACTGCCGCACCCTTTATCGCCGTATCTTCTTTCTCAACTCTTACCGTTATATCATCGCCCTGCTTTACGCAAAGTTCATTTTTTCCCGTTTTTTCGTTCTTCCTGTATAATCTTTCTTCTCTCCTGTCATTCAGATACAGAAAAGCATTCTTTTCATCGCCAAGGTCAATAAACATAAATTTGCTCGGAAGTATCCTCTTTATTTTTCCCACAAAGATACTCCCCTGCATAAGTTTCTTTTCCCTTTTCTCAACGATCAGTTCAACAAGTTCGTCATCCTGCATAACAGCCGTCTTGCAATATCCGCAAAGGCTGTCGCACACTATTCTTCTCATATCATTTTCTCCGCCGTCATTGCATAAGAGTTACGAATTTTCCGTTATCTTCCTTATACATCTCTATCCTCTTGTATTTTATCCTGTATTCTTTCAGTTCTTCCCCTGCCGTCTTATAAATATACTCCGCAACAAGATTCGGTTTCAGATTTCTCCTGCTCCCCGTTGCAATAAGCGTTTTTATAACAGTTTTTCCGTTTTCCGAAAAGCTTTCCGCACTGAATATATCTTCCTTGATATTCACCGTCTTTATTCCCTTTTTTCCCTGTTTTTCAATAAACATCTCCTCCGATGAGATTATCTTTTCAATATCTTTTATCTCTCTGTCAAGTTCTATTTCATATAAAGCCGCCGCAATGACAGCCGCCGCATTTTTCTCGTTTTCCTCATGCTCTCTTATATCTGTCATCTGCATTCCTATGGGAAGTGTTTTATTCAGTCTTTCCTTTATCTCCTCATTTTCCATATCGCCCTCAAGCCTCATATCCACATATTCCCCATAGCTTTCCGTACCAACGGGCAGAGGGATCGCAAAACTCATTATCTGATGCGGATTGAAACCCTTTGAATAAGCTATCGGGATACCCGCTCTCTTCACCGCTCTCTGAAATAATTTAAGCAGGTCAAGGTGTCCCACAAATTTCATTTTGCCGTATTTACAAAACTTCATTCTTACTTTTTTCAAAACAGACACCTCCCCCGAAAGACTTAGCTCCGCACATCGCACATTCTTTCCTGCAATTTGCTGTTACGATCTCTTTTTTCGCCTTTTCCATTTCATCTATAAAAAATTTCTTCGATACACCTATCGAAATAAAATCCCATGGCAGTATCTCATCATAACTTCTTTCCCTGTTCGCATAAAACTCTCTTGAAACGCCCGTTTCCTCAAATGCTCTGAGCCACAGATCATATCTGAACATATCGCTCCATGAATCAAACTTCGCACCAAGCTCCCATGCTCTTATTATTGCCTTGCATAGTCTTCTGTCGCCTCTTGCCATTACTCCCTCAAGGCTGCTGAGTTCAGGTTCGTGATAATTGAATTTTATCTGCTTTCTCGTAATATTTCCTTTGGCTTTAAGCTGTTTTTCGAGAAATTCCTCACATTTGCACTGAGGCGACCATTGAAAAGGCGTAAAAGGCTTAGGCACAAAGCAAGACGAACTTACCACCACCGAAACGCCCCGCCCGTTCTTCTTCTCTTTCGGCATATTATTATATACATCTACCACCTTTGCCGCCACATCACCGATGCCAAGCAAGTCCTCATCTCTTTCCGTAGGAAGACCCACCATAAAATACAGCTTAACCCTGTTCCAGCCGCCCTCAAAAGCAAGGGTGCAGCCTCTCATTATCTCTTCTTCCGTTATCCCCTTGTTTATTACATCACGAAGTCGCTGAGTACCTGCTTCGGGCGCAAATGTAAGGCTTGATCTTCTCACTTCCTGCACTCTCTGCATAAGATCGAGAGAAAAAGCATCTATTCTCAGCGACGGAAGGGCAATATTTATATTCTCCTTTGAATATTTATCCACCAGTCTGTCCGCCAGTTCCCTGAACTGCGTATAATCCCCCGTTGAAAGACTTGTAAGAGATATCTCCTCATGTCCGCTGTTATCAACAAGTTTTTCAGCCT
>JAFUUG010000391.1 GCA_017483905.1 Bacillota bacterium | reverse complement strand
TATGCGGTATGGGGAGTTAATGGTGGCGGACATATCGAGTCACCTGCAACGAATGAAATAATTGACGGAGAAGAAGTTCTTTTTAAGGGTTGGCATGGATACAAGGATTCAAAAACAAAACTTCAATATAGCATTAATAATGGAGAATGGGTCAATATTACGGACTTTTACAGCAGAACAGATATAAGCACAAAATATCCACAGTATACAAATGACGGAAAAGAAGGATTTTCTTTGAGTTTGCCTGTAAGTAAATTTAACAACGGAAGTAATACAGTAAAACTTAGATATTTAAGTGATGATAATTATATAAGTGATATAGAAGAAGTCGTATTTGATGTGAAAGCTAATGCTATTTCAACAACAGAAAGCACAACTGAAACAACTACCGAAAAAACAACAACAGCGGCAACAGAAAGTACAACAGAAGCATCTACACAAGATGAGAGTGCAAAGGGCAATATCGGTATAGATGCACCTATTTCGGCGGGGGTCGGTAGTGAGATAGAAGTCAAGGTGAATGTCAAAGATGCGGTCAAGATGGCAGGCGGTGAATTGATATTGCAATATGATGATTCTCTGCTTGAAGTGGTAAGCAGCAAGGTCGGGGAGACTTTTTCAAGGAACAATATATCTCCTACGGTAAATGACAAATATGACAGCAATAAGATATTTATGACATTCTATAATATGGAAGATATAGATATAAACGGGGAGCTTATTACGATAGTATTTAAGAGCAAGGGCGAGGGAAAGGCGAAATTTAACATTACAAAAGCTGATTTTTCCGATTATGATACGAATAGTAAAAAAATGAATGTTTTGGGTGCGGAAATGACTATTGTATCGTTTGTTCCGGGTGATGTCAATAATGACGGTGATGTCAATTATAAGGACTCTATACTTATTGTAAGGCATAATGCGAAGACTTATACATTGACGGAAGAACAGCTTAAAGCAGGTGATGTCAATAATGACGGAGAAACAAATTACAAAGATGCTATACTTATATCAAGAAAAGCCGCAGGAACATATAATTTCTGACAGGAGGGAGGAATATGAAATATAAGAGGATCATTTCGCTGATAATGACTTTTGTAATGCTTATAAGCGTGAGTGCAAATGCGGAAGAGATATCCGCTGTATTGCGGGTGAATACGGCGGAGAATACGACTGTAGGAGATAATTTCACTGTAAAGGTGGAATTATCGGAGAGCATTATTGCAGGGGGAGAATTTACGCTGAAATATGATAAGGATATTGTAGAAGTCGTATCGGGAGAAGCAAGTGAGGAATTTAAGGCAAAGGGAATATCATATCAGATAAACAAGGACTATGATGAAAACTTATGTTATTTTACATTCTTTAATGCGGAAAATGTGAGATTTGAGGGAGCGTTTGCGGAATTTACATTTAAGGCATTGAAAGAGGGAGAAGCGGAATTTACGATAAATAATGTGAGTATATCCGATTATGATCTGAATGAACTGAAAATTGATGTAAAGAGCGGAAAAATTAAGATAGGCGGAAATGAGAGCAGTTCCGAAAGCACGAGTGAGAGCAGCTCCGAAAGTACGAGCGAGAGCAGCTCCGAAAGTACGAGCGAGAACGGTTCGGAGATATCAGGCGGATTTATTTACGGAGATGTAAATTGCGATGGAACGGTAAATGTTAAAGATGCAGTTACCGTTATGAAAAAAGTGCTTGATGTGACGTTTATTATGCCTATCGAAAATAAGACAAAAGACTGGCTACAGTATGCAGATATGAGCGGGGATAAAATTTTAGGGGCAGATGATGCAGCATTGATTTTTAAAAAATCATATGATGAAAATGAAAAAATTAGGCAATAGATCATTTTACAAACGTAAAAATAACGATTGATTTTTTGATGAGATTGGTGTATAATGGAATTACAAAAAGGAGCAAGTGTCGGTAGCATTTACTCCCCGCCGAATGGCTGAGCTATCTGCGAGGCAGCAGGCGGAAGAATAAAGGTGTTTATAAAAATTCAACCGCTTACATAAAACCTGTGTGGGCGGTTGATTTTTTATGTCAAATTTGTTGTTGTTTCTTTCGACAAATCCCGAACTAACATCCAAGGATATCGCTTTTTTGACCGAAACGATATCCTTTTTTGATCCATTACAGATGGAAGATATTTTCGTGTCAGAATATACCCAAAGTTCAGAAAGAACCCGGAATGGGTATGCTTTTTTTACGAGAATTAAAAAAATTTGATGAAAAAATGTTTTTTATGTGGTATACTTATATCAAATGACGGAAATTGTAAAAAAGCGGAGGAGAGATATAATGGGATTATTTGACGGATTGAAAGAAATATTGGGATTTTCGGCTGAGGTGAAAAAGTGGAGCATAAGGGTAGATGATGAGGAATACAAGATAGAACACGGGGAAGATATAAAGGATAAAATATGGCTGTATCTATGTGATATTGAAGAGGGAAATATCAATTTTATTATTTTATCGGCTCCGGAGATGATAAATAATATTCCTTTTGTGCAGAGTTCGCTCAGTGCAAGGGGAAAGCTGCAAATCGAGGTAGGGATAACAGACGATGGAGAAGATGAATGCAATAAAATATATTGCAATGATGAGTTCGGTAAAAATGAAATTTACAAAATGATAATGGATTTCTATAATAAAGGGGAAAAAATCGATGTAAGCGGTTGGGGGGATATTGTTTATATTTAAATTTTTGAAAAATTTTTACGGAAAAATGAAAAAAACTGTGAAGAAGCAATATCTTCACAGTTTAAGAAAATTATTTATTTTACTGCTGCTGCACCTAATTCCTTGCATTTTACAAGGGCATCGTCATCAGGAGTGAGATTTACGATAAGACCTTCGCCGTTTACTACTGTTGCACCTGCGGAAGTTACACGGTCTGCCCATGTAGTCATCCAGTCGCCGCTGCCCCAGTCATAAGAACCGAAAAGTGCAATCTTCTTTCCGCTGATTTTTCCTTCAAGCTCGGCAAAAAACGGCTCAAATTCGGATTCTTCAAGCTCTTCTGCTCCCATTGCAGGGCAGCCAAGCGCAAGAACATCATATTCCGCAGCTTTATCGGCTGTTATCGAAGATACCTGAATAAGATCGACGTCTGCTCCGGCACCTTTTGCACCGTCTGCAACGGCATTTGCCATTGCTTCTGTGTTTCCTGTCTGACTCCAGTATATAACTGCTAATTTGCTCATTGTTTGTTCCTCCTTAAAATAAATGGTATTAGCTTTAGCTAACTATGAACATACTTTGATTATATATGGAAAAGGTCGGAATGTCAAGGGGCAAATGAATGGAAATATCAGGAAAGATGAAAAATAAAAATATTAGAAAATGAAAGAAAAGACGAGATATAAAGAGGATACTAATGAACAGTGGGAAAGTTTGCAAGGGATGACGATAAAAATTATCAAAATAAGATATAGTAAGAATAATGTCGAAAAAATAGTTATTTAATGCTAACGAATAAGAGGTGGTATGATGGGAAAGGTAAAACAGGTAAGTATATTATTTCCGTATTATGAAGATACACAGTATAAACAGCTTTCGGAAACAGCTTGTCACGATCTCGGTCTTGATACGATATGCAAGG
>JAFUUG010000390.1 GCA_017483905.1 Bacillota bacterium | reverse complement strand
GGTTTGGAAAGAATTTTAATCGTATTTTAATTTTTCTGCATTATATATAAGAGAAAAAATTTTTAAAATGTTAAGTCGAGCGTTCTCAAATTTGTGATTTTTGAATAGTATGTTTTTATGGGAATATTTTTACTGAGAATAACAGGGAGGTAATAAGTTATGAAAATATTTATAGATGCGGGGCATGGCGGAACAAATCCCGGAGCGGTATCGGCAACGGGACTGCGGGAGGCAGACGTGAATCTTGAGGTAGCACTTGATTTAGGGAAAATACTGACTTCTTGGGGATATGATGTGAATTATTCGAGAACAGATAATATTACTGTTTCACTTGCAGAGAGAGCAAAACTTGCAAATGAATGGGGAGCGGATTATTTTGTCAGTATACACTGTAATTCCAATGAGAATCCCATATACGGCGGTACGGAAACTTTCTATTACAGAAAAGGTATAAGAGCAGAGGTATTAGCAAAGACGGTAAATAATGCCCTTGTACGACAGATAGGTCTTAAAGATCTCGGAACGGCAACGGCAAATTTTGCAGTGCTTCGTTTGACAAGAATGCCTGCAATACTTGTAGAGCTTGCATTTCTTTCAAATCCGACCGAGGCACAGCTTTTAGGTACAGTATCTTTTCGGAAGAACTGTGCAATAGGGATAGCAAACGGAATTTCGGAATATACAAATCAATAAAAAAGGCTGTGAAAACGATTTATTTTTTTGGTTCTTTCTGAACAATGGGTATATTCAAAATCAAACACTATAAAATTTTAATGTTATACCGGCGTGCAAAAACATTTACACACTCGGTATAAATTATGCACACGACTGCGTACAAGGGAGTCGGTGCACTCGTAAACGGAAAAATTTTCCGTTTACGAGTATAAATCTCAATTTTATAATGTTGAAATGTAAATTGATACCCAAAGCTAAGAAAGAACCTTTTTTTCACAGCCGCTTTTTTATTATAATCTTTCAAGAAATACACACGACTAAAGTACAAATTTTTTTCGTTTATTATACTCGAAATCGGAAAATATTTACGATTTCGAGTGTGCCGGCTGCGTGCCGCAAAGCGGCTATTTACTTTATCGCAGCCGTGTACATAAAGTTATACTGAGTGAGCAAATTTATTTTGCTCACCAGTATATATTTATTTTCCGGGATTTGATTTGAGGTAGTCAAATACAAGTTTACCTGATTCCGAAAGATCGTTTATGCTCCAGTTAGGATTTCCGGTTTCCGTACTTGGTTTTAATGCTGCAGATGATTCGTTTTTATTTGAAAGCGACCAGTTACACCAGCTTATGTTATGCTCATCAAGATAATTGAGCCATTCGTAAGTATTATCTGCAAATACACCGCCGTTACCGCTTGCCATTGTAGTACCCCATTCGGTAACGAATATAGGGGCTTTGTTTGCAAGGGCTGTTTCTATTTTACTCTTGAAATTGCTCAATGGGTGTTCACCTGCATAAAAATGGAGAGTATACATTACGTTATCATCATTTATTTTATTGCGTGATGCTTCGTCAACGTCCTGACTCCATGTATTTGTACCTACGATTATGATCGCATTCGGTGAATTATTGCGAATAACCGGTATGACCGATTCTGCATAAGGTTTGATGTCGTTATCCCAGTTGCTGTTGTTTGGTTCGTTGCATATCTCGTATAGAACGGCCGGATTATTTGCATATTTGCTTGATACTTCATTAAAGAATGCTTTCGATTCTTCCGTTGTATGTGAAGGTGAACCGTCATCAAGTATATGCCAGTCTACAAGTACATAAATATCAAGAGATATTGCTGCATTGATAGCATCGTAAACCTTTTGCTTGTAGATAGCTCTTGCTGTATCATTTGTGAGGTAACCGTTGTAACTTTGCGTATACATTGCCACACGGAAAATATTTGCACCATTCTCACGGGTCGTCTTTATACTTGGAAGAGTTGCATATTCAGCATATTTCCAATCTTCAAATCCAAGACCGTGACTTGACATACCTCTTAATACGGTTACTTCGCTGTTTTCATCAACAAGGCAAAGTTTATCTTTATCAACATGAAGCTGACCATGATGAGAAACACCGTTTTCTATAACAGGGGCGGAAGTTGTTATCTCTGTTTCGGATTCTACCTGAGAATAAGTTTCTTCCTCAATCTCTGTTATTCCTTTTGCTCGGTTAAAGAAGAATTTGCCTGATGACGATAAATTGCTGTCTGTCCATGAATATGATGATGTGTCGCTGCCAAAAGAATATGATTTTTTATTTTCACTTTCGGCTCCGAGCGAAAATGCACACCATGAAATATTGTTTTCATCAAAGTAATCAAGCCATTTTTTTGCTTCTTCAAAATTATTTGAATTATCTGCATCATCGGTAGATTTTATCTGTGATACAAATACTGCCAATCCCTTGTTTTTTGCAGCTTCAACACGATATTTGTAATCATTGAATTTATGTGTTGCCGCAGAGAGCTGGAATGTATACATAACATTATCATAATTAAGTGCCGACGCTTCGTCTATGTTCTGATTCCAGTTCGGTGTACCTACTGCTATCAAGGCATCGGGGGCATTTGCTCTTATTGCCGGAATGATACTATCGGCATAATTTTTTATTGCCGACCAATCGACCCTGTTCTGAGTGGAACATATCTCGTAGATGATATATGGGTCATTACCGTATTTTTCCGAAAGTTTTGAGAAAAATGCGGTTGCTTTGCTTTGTGAATAGCTTGGAAGAGCTGTTGTATCACCATAATTGAAATGCCAGGTTATTGCGGTATACAGACCGT
This sequence comes from Bacillota bacterium, assembly GCA_017483905.1. Taxonomy (GTDB): domain Bacteria; phylum Bacillota; class Clostridia; order Lachnospirales; family CAG-274; genus RGIG4831. The sequence continues at coordinate 1,429 of JAFUUG010000390.1, read as the reverse complement.
TTTCTTTAGCTGCATCTATTGCATTTACGGCGATATTATAGGCATAATCGGGATTTTGCTCATAAGTATTTACATACATATCAAGCCTGAAAAGATCAAATCCGTTTTCTTTTAATTTGCCCATAGTGTATGAATTATTGAAATTTGTATTCCATGCACCGTTAGTTGAGTAGCCTTTGAGAGTGACTGTTCTGCCGCTTTCATCGACTAATTTCGTTCCGTTGACACTGAGTTTGCCTTCAACAGATTCTTTTGTAGTAGTTTCTGTAGTAACCTCCCTGGTGGTAAGCTCGGTCGTTGTTTCGGTCGTTGTCGGGATATTGAATTTGTAATTTTTATCAAGTACCCGATTAAGGATCATCTTTGCAACATTTCCGTCAAAAATACCACCGTTGATATTTGCCCTTACAAGCTGGTCGCTTGTAAAATCAATTTTTTTATCGAGATAATTGAGGAAAACAGCTGCATCATTTGCCGTTATTACCTTATCTCCGTCAATATCTCCATAGAGCGGCTGCTCTGCATACACAATATTGGAAGAAAAAAATATACTTATTGACAATATTATGTATAAAAGTTTTGACCATGGATTTTTCTTGGTCATTTTATCCACCTCCTGATATTATATGTTATCATATCAGAAAAATATAAACAAGTAAAATTTATAAAAATTAAGTAGAAAATTTCTTTAATATATTATATAATAGTTTTGTTGCAATATAATTTTTTACGGAGGTAAGACAATGTTGAATATAGGATGCCATTTATCCGCATCTAAAGGATATATGAATATGGCGAAAGAGGCACTTTCAATAAATGCAAATACATTTCAGTTTTTTACAAGAAATCCGAGAGGGGGAAAAGCTAAGGATATAGACCTTGCGGATATTGAAAAATTCAATGAATTTGCCAAAGAAAATGAATTCGTTACCATACTTGCTCATGCACCTTATACCTTAAATGCCTGTGCAGCAAAAGAGGAAACGAGAAATTTTGCGATAGAAACTTTTAAAGACGATATAAAAAGACTTCAATATGTACCCGATTCGATGTATAATTTTCATCCCGGCTCTCATGTGGGACAAGGGGAAGAAAAGGGAATCGAAATGATAGCGGAAGTATTGAACATCGTTATGTATGAAGAACAGAATACAATGATCCTCCTTGAAACGATGGCGGGCAAGGGAACGGAGATAGGAAGAAATTTTGAAGAACTTGAAAAAATAATAGAAAAGGTCGATATGAAGGATAAATTAGGCGTATGTCTTGATACCTGCCATGTACACGACGGGGGATATGATATAGTAAATGACCTTGATGGTGTAATCAAAAATTTTGATGATGTGATAGGTCTTGAAAGATTGAAGGCAATCCATATAAATGACAGTATGAATCCTATGGGGGCACATAAGGACAGGCATCAGAAAAT